>JAZUFV010000121.1:0-15431 GCA_045640845.1 Lachnospiraceae bacterium | reverse complement strand
GCAGAAGCGCCCATTTCCTCGGTTGCGCCGGCGATAATGTCATCGTAAGACTTGAGTTCAAGCTTATCGGTGATGGAAGTGTAGGTACCGTACTGATCAACAGTTGCAGTGATCTTGGAAGCACCGAACTTCTGGCCGGTGGGAATAACGCCTTCCTGAAGCTTGTCAGCGCGGGCGAAGGTATTCCATTTACGGAATTCAATACTTCCGCCATGACCGGCAGGAAGTGATACCTTCTTGCCGAACTGGCTGTAAAACATGTCAATACGGGCGTTTTCAAGCAGCTCGGTGTCGTAGAAATCTTTCATTTCATCCGACAGGGTGTGCTTGTCGTCGAAGGAAGAGGTGGAGCCGGTGTAGGCGTTCACATAATGGGTGGTTGCGTTTACAAGAGTACCTGCGTCTGCAAAGATCTGCAGGTTCCAAAGTTTGGTGTACATTCTTTTCTCCTTTTAATTCTGTACCGGGAGAAAAGTTAAAGATTTCTTATCTCCCGTGTCCTGCCGCTTCACGCTTTTTCTGGGCAAGCCAGATCTGACGTTCCTGCGGCGTCATCTGTGAATAAAGCTTCGTAGTGGATTCGCTTGCTGCTCTCGGCACAGAGCCGTTTTCAACAGGCATGCTCTTGCCTGATTTCACGGCGTTGGACACGGACTTAAGGGCCTGTTTGGCCGCCATTTCCTTTTCATATGACACAATGGCATCATGGTGTACGGCATTGAATGCCTGCTCCACGCTGAAGCCCCCACCGGGGCCTACCATTCGTGCAAACTGCGGGTTCATCATTTCCCTTGCGAGGTCAAATCCGGGGAGTTTCTGCGAGAATGCGGCTGCCTGCTGGCGCAGGTTTTCTTCATGCCGGCTCTCCATCTCCTCGCGGGCGGTCAGATCCTTGCGCTTTTCGGCAAGCTCTGCCTCCCAAACCCTTCTCGCTGTAGCGGAAGAACTGCCAAGATCGGCAGCGGCATCCTCGAAGTAGGAGTCGTCCTTGTTAACAGCTTCGGCAAGGGCCTTGAAATCCATTTTGGAAAGGTCGGTAACGTCCATTCCGTATTTCTGTCCGAGAGTTTCCAGGACGGGTGCAAGATCGGCGAGCTGGGCCTTCATGCCCTTCACTCGGTTGCCCACAATGTCCTGAATTCGTTTGTTGTATTCGGGATTCTTGGTGATCTTGTCCCACTCGGCGTCATAATCAGGCGTCTGTTCTTCTTCCTGAGCTGCAGCGGCGGCCTGCGTCGGCTGTGTCTCAGGTTCTGCCGCGGGTTCATCTTCCTGAACCGGTGCAGCCTGGGCTCTTTTAGCCTTACTCGCCCGATAACGCTCAAGCTTTTCCTTGGGGATTCCAAGATTCTCCATTCCGTCCTGCGCGGCGTCCGCAGTAGTTGCGCCCGTTGCCGCTCCGCCGTCTCCGCCTTCACCTGCTGATGCGCCTTCAGCAAAAAGCTGGAGATTCCAGAGCTTTAAAAATTTGTGCATATGGATGCCTCCGTAAATATCTGAGCTTTTATAGAGGCCCGAGCTCTGTGGGCATAATAAAATAGAGGGGTGGATTTCACTCCACCCCCCTATCTGAGGATTATTTATTAACCTATTCTGATGTGATTTTTGCTGCACCACTTGGCAAAAGTGGTCTTTGTCGTCGGGAGCAGTGACTCCCAATATGACTGTGCGCCCACGGTGGAAAGCTTACCGGACTGGATCAGATTCACCAGATACGGCCCGAGTTCCGCCTGCGAAACACTGTTGTTATTGTTTCCTGCAGAGTCGGCGCCGTACTTAACGGTCCAAAGGTCATAGGTGGTCTTGGTGTTCCCGCCCGTAATGGCGTTCCAAAGCGCCTCCGCCTTTTCTCCGGTGTAACCCATGTCGGCAATATAGGTTCCGGTCTCATTCTGAGTGTAGGATCCGTTGCCGTCGGTGTCGGCCATGGTGATCAGCCCTTCAAAGTCCTTCAGCGGGATGCCCAGCGGCTTGATGTTCCGCATGTAGGCCACGGCTTTCGAGTCGGAAAGAAGGCTGTTGGGATTCTCCTTGAGGAACTGGTAGTAGGTCACTGCCTTGTCTGCCTCTTCCTCTGTCTTTCCGCCGTACTTCATAAGGGCAGACATAGCCTTTTCGGGAGTGATCTTGCCGCGGATAACAGCATCCTTCAGATCGGAATAGGCAATGCCGTATTCCTTTTCCATCCTGTATTTATCCACAGCGTCGGCGGCATCTTCTTTTGTCTTGCCGCCGTACTTCACAAGCAGGCTTTCCGCACGGTCTGCGGTGATCTTGCCATCAAGGTATTCATCCTTGATGCTGCTGTACGGGATCCCGGTCACAAGCTCGCAGGTCCATTCGTTTACCAGAGCCTTGGCATCTTCCTTTGACATGTCCGCATACTTAACCAGGCGGCTGACAGCCTCGTCTTTGCTGATGGTCTGCTCCTTGCCCTCTTCGGGAAGGTAGCCCAGCTTGATCTCGGATTTCACCTTCGAGAAGACATCCTTTTCACGGACTCCGTGCTCTTCAAGATCATCCATGCCTGCCTCGTATGCTTCGGTATCACCGGCCATTGCCGCATCCACGACAGCATCGAACTTGCCTTCTCCGTCAAAGCTCTTCACCATGAAGTAGGCCGCGTCCTCGTCCTCTGCCACGCCGTTGTCCATCAGATACTGCTGTGCCTGCTCGGAAGTAATGTATCCGTTGGCATAGGCTTCTTCGATGGCGCTCTTCGGTGAGGGTGCATAGGTCTTCAGCTTCATGCCCTCGGCGAAATTGCCGACGGTGTTGTTCCACAGGGCCTGAATGTCACGCTGCAGCGAGGAGAACGGAAGCCCGACGATCTGGCTTGCGGCCTTCATGGTGTTGAAAACCTTGCCCCAGGTGGTCATCTTGCCGTAGTAGGTGGTTGCAGTCGGCTCCTCAAGGGTGCCCTTCCAAAGCTGGTAGGTTTCCTTCCAGATGTTGAAGGCCTTGATCGAGTTAGTGATGTACTGTGTGTCCATGCGCTCGTTGCTGTATCCGGAAGCAAGGGAAACAACGTCCTTGATCACGGGCAGCTTCTGGATCAGGTCAAGATCTCCGACGAGGTTTCCGTCAAACACCTTGCTGCCCATCATTGCTTCCATGTACTTGTCTGCAAAGCTTTCATAGTCGTCATCGTCTCTCATGGCGTCCACGAAGCTTTCCACAGCGGCGGCAGCGGCGGCGGTCATCGCATACACGATGAAGGCCCGCATGATGGGTTTCTTGTTCTGCTTCCAGGCCTCTTCACGGTTCATGCCGCTACGCATGCCGATTCTGTACTTCATCACGGCGTCAAGCACCATGTTGTAGCTCAGAGTGGGCTCACTCATAAAGGCGGTAGTCAGGGTGGCAAGCCCTGAAGTGTTGCGCATGGTGTGGGATCTCGTCATGGTGGAGTCCATAACCTGCGTGGCGTATACGGTCTCGCGGAACAGATCTGCCGTTTTCTTCATCAGATCCTCGTTGTTTGCGGGTTTCTGAGTATCCTGTATCTGCAGTTTGCAGGCCGTCCACAGTTTGCCCCATGTCCACTTGTCGCCGTACTCAGCGCCGAGCATCGAGGCCTCACGAACCTTATCCATCACGCCGTCGTCATGCTTGATCTGCTCGCGCATGTTGCGGGCGATATTGGTATCGAAGTAGCCCAGATCCTTCCACACGGCGGTACCGGAATACTTTATGGCCTCTTTGATATTGCCCTTCATGCGCATGGCCTTCATCAGGTACTTCGGGTTGATCACAGCACCGGCTCTCACATACGAGGTCGGCTGCAGCAGGGCCACGCGGATGTTAGCACCCACGGATGCAACCTTATAGTTGGAAATGAAGAGCTTGTTGATCCAGTCGTCGCCGCGGCCGCCTTCTCTAACGCCGTTAAGGTCTTTGATGAAGGTGGTGAAGTAGTTCTTAGATCCGTTGCCCCACGCTTTTTCCATGGACTTTTTAACGGTCCTGGTGGTAAAGGTTCCGTCGCCGTTGTCCACTCTGGACTTGAAGTTGTACCACTTCATTGCGTCAAGAATCGGCAGTGCAAGGGCATTGTATTTGGCCATGTCGGACATGTGATCGGCGAATACATCAAAGATGCTGCTCACAACCAGGGCGTTGTTGGCATGCACGATCAGTCCCTTTGTGGCGCTCATGTTAAGCAGGCGGAACATCTCGTTGCCCTGTGCGTCGGGGCTGTCCTTCGGGATATCGTTCTCATCGGTCTTGATCGGGTAGTAGTTGTCTTCGGTGAAGAACTTATACCCGAAACGTTCCATGGAAACGCTGTTGCCCCATTCGGTGCCCACGGTATTCATGAAGCGCTGCAGCTTGTCGGCCACCTCTATCTGCTTCGGGCTCAGCATTCCTGTCAGCTTGGCAAGGTCGGTCGCGGTGAAGTGGTGGTGCTCGGTATCAACAATCTTCTTAACGCCTTCACCGATGTTTCCGATCCTCACGCCGCCGCCCTGGATGTGCTGCACGGCCTGCTCACGTTTAAGCAGTTCATACAGGCCCATGATCTGTGCGTCGGTGATCTTGATCACGCTGCCGTCTTCCATCGTGAAGGACCGGACATTGTTTTCCCAGTCCTTGACTTCCTTGTCGGTGTACAGGCTCTCGGTGAAGTCGATGATCTGCTTTGCATTCATGGCCAGCTTATCCCAGCCTGCAGCGAAGGCATCAAACACAGCCTGTCCTGCATCGCCAAAACGCTTGAAGGCGTAGTAGGGGTTCGTATTGTTCCAAAGCAGGAAGTCGGTAGCTTTGCCGGTGATGGCGGCCGCGGGGCCGAGCTTCTGCAGGAAGTCAATGGTGCTCTCAGATGCTTCATATACTCCCTGATAATGTCTGTTGGCGAAGAACCGGTTCATGGTCTTCACGGCTTTGGTGATCGCCGTCAGGGCATCGTTCAGAGCTTTAAGCTGTTCGGAGTTCATTTCGTTCACAGTGAAGTTCTCGCCGGTGCCGCTTTCAATCTGACGAACCAGAGTGTGGATCGCCTGCAGGGTCTCGGGATCAAGGTCAATGTATCCGTCGTACACGCTGCCCGCGGTCTCACTGCCTTCCTGGTATGCCTTCTGATTGTTCAAAACATCCTCAAGGCGGCGGAGCTTATTAAGGAACCTTACGTCCTTTCCGGTATCGGGCCCGCCTGCAAGGCGTCTCTTGGAGCTGAAGTCGATGGTCTCAAGGAACTCGGCGATCGGTCTCTTCAAAGCTTCGGGAATATGTTCCTTGTCGCTGTTCGCTGTGAGCCACTCGTTCAGGGTGCTTGCCTGCTTCCACACGCGGTCTCTCAGGTTTCCTGCAGCAGCACTTTCACGCCTGTTGGCCGTGTTGCGCTTTGCCATATCCTGATAACGCTTGCGGGTCTCGGAGACCTTCCTGTCACGCTCTTCGCGAAGGTCCTTGATCTTCTTATCACGGTCTGCGATCTTTTCCTGCAGCTTGCGGATGGCAGTAGCATCCTTCTTGTTTGTGCGGTTCAGTTCTGCCTGCAGTCTGCGCTTTTCCTTATCCAGGGCTGCATACTTCGTGTTGTACTTCTCGCGGTACTCGGAGTCGATCAGGCCCTTGGCAATGCGGTTGTCCGCAGAAAGGATCTCGCCGAGGGGCTTGTTATGAAGTTCCTGTGCACGAAGGTTCTTGTTCTGCTCGGCTGCCTTCTTCTCAAGGCTTGCAACAACGGCCTTCAGAGCAATGTTGTCCGGCGCCTTGGCAAGTCTGCGCTGAGCTTCTCTGTACTCGGAAACAGTCTGCCGATAACTCTCAACGCCCTTCTTGTATACCCTCAGGGCTTCCTGCTGTGCCTTGGTGGTAACGGCATCCTCAAAGGCCTGCAGCAGGATCTCGCGGTCCGTAAGGGAGTTGTCTCTCATCTGGAAGCGGAAATCCTCGTTATTCGTAGGCTTTTTGTTATCCGCATACTTGAACTGGCTTGAATCAAAGGCAATGTACTCTGCCTCGTAACCTTCTTCCTGAGCAATGATACCGTCGTATCCGAGCTTGAGCAGGGTATAGTTTACTGTCTCCGGGAAAGCGCCAATATGGCCGGGAAGTATGGCAAGCATAGTTGCATTGTTATACTTTTCAAGCCCCTTGGCAGCCTCTTCAAGGCTTCCGTACTGTGCTTCAATGTCAAGCCTCGTGCTGTAGGGAAGTGCCTCCAGGATTCTCATAACATCGGCAGAAAGGTCGTTTGCCATGCCATCAATAGGATTGGTAATGTTCAGATAACCTTCCATCACCCGTCCGGTACCCTGCGTATAGAATCCCGCTTCCCGTTTGCTTGGCGTGAAGTAGAATCCGTACCCGAAATTAGCCCCGCCAGCGGTTCCTATCTTGGAATACGAAAAGCTGTTGCGATTTTTGGAAGATGAACCGTGATACACGACAAGCAGATTCCCGTCCGCGTCTCTAATCTTACTGTCTCGGAAGTATTCGATCTGCTGATCGGAAAGCTCTTTGCCGGTGCTGTCACGGCGGGAATAATGGAACTGCGATACAACGCTCTGCTCACGGGCTGATCCGGTAGCATAGTAGTGCTTCATATCGTTGATGACTCTGTCTGCATTCACCTTGCCGGTATAGGAAAGTCTGTCGTCTCTTCTGCCTTCAAAGTCAACATAAAACGAGCCTGCATCGGACTGCCTCAGGAAATCTCTGATCCTTGCATACTGGGCCGCAGTTGGTTCAATGCTTGCGGAAAGATTGATACCGGGTGCCTCGGGGCTGAAACGGATGTTGCCTTCATTGATGAAGCGCAGCCTGTTGTCACCGGATCTGTTGTAGATCTCGTATATGTCCTCGTGATCTACATCGCGTCTTCCGCTATCGGTTGATCCCCAGTGCCGTCCTGAGAAGTCAAGCATTTCGCCGCCTGTCAGGATATATCCTGCCTCGCGGAAATCTTCGGTGGTTCCGAAATGCTCGATAGCCTTGCGGTTAATCGCGGGTTCACGCTGCGAGAACTTTGCCTGAACATTTCTCGGTTGGCCGGTCCTTCTGTAGTTTGGGGAGCCAATATTGTCAATCGGCGCACCCATCTTCTCCAGTTCCTGAAGGACATACGGATTGAAGTTATTCCAGTAGAGCTTAAGATCGGGATTGTTTTCCGTGCGGACGACGTCCATTATTTTTTGAGCCGTTTCCTCGAAGCTCAGGATCCTCACGGGCTGGATCCATCTTGACATGTAAACATTCCTGGATGTCTTTGTGAACTGCCCTGCAATAGGCCCGCTCTTCCATTCATGCTTACCTGTAGGATCCTTGGCATAGGGGGCCCAATAAGGATTATTCAGTTCACTGTTGGGAATTCTACACTCAACAACCACGATCTCGGGCCTGTTCCATGCTTCCTCGAACTGATCGTTCAGAACCATATCCGATGAATGCTGATACGGGTTGTATGCAGCAGGCACAGCTTTTCCAGAAGATTTATCCAGACTGAAGTCGCCAAGGTAATATCCCCACGGGTTGCGCCCGTCGGCAAGCTGTTCTGCGTACTTATTCTGCCATGCCTTCGGATTCTTATGGGGTTTGGAGTCGATCAGTTCCTGCGTAAGCTTGCCTTCGGATGCGATCCACGGAAGGTTTGACCTGTTATTAAGCTCATCAACACTGACTGCCGTTGCGCTGCCTCTAAGCACCTTGCGCTGTTTCGTGCGGCCCTTCTCATCAATATAATCCTCGTAGAGGAACTGCCCTGTGATGGGATCACGTTCATAAGATGCCATCGGGGGATAAAGCTTACCGTCAATAAGTGCGAAGGCCTTGTAGGTTGTCGTATAATCTCCGGATTTGACCTGATCATTCAGATCCTTCAGGATAGCAGGATCGGTTTCTCTCTTCTGGAAGTAAACCTCGTTGTTATCCCTTGCAGACAGCTTAGCGTCGTTTTTGTCTTCGATGCTCTCGATCGCCCGGATAACTCTCTTTGCCGTTGCGTTTCTTGCCGCCTGAGTAGCGCCGCCGATGGGCTGGAAGTATGCACCCATGTTATTGATGGCACTCTTGGCCGCCTCAACGTCAAAGATCGGCTGCACGGTGGGTGTCTCGCCTGCCGAGCGTCTGGTCTCATTGACGAGCTTCATGTAGTTCGGGTTCATTGCCCTGAAGGTCTGCTCGTCTATCTTGCCTGACAGGAACTCGTTCATGCCCTGCAGATAGCTTGCGAATCGGGGAGTCAGGTGGTACTTCTCAAGAGCCCTTACATACTTGACAAGATCATTCTGATGCTCGGAAGGATAAACGGAAGTCGGGTTCTTTGCGTTCTTCGGCTTAGCCTTCTCTTCTTCCCAGTAGTCCGCGTAATCCGCGGTATTTTTTTTATCCGCAGATACGTCGGTATAGTTGGTGTAGTTGAAATACTCCGCGACAGCCTGTCCGGTCCTTACAAGGTGGTAGGGGATGACAACGTCAACGTCCTCGGATTCAAGTCCGTATTTCAGGATGTCGTCGTTGGTTGCGACAAGCGTAATGCCTACGTTCGGGTACTTCTTCCTCAGTGCTATTGCGCGGTCCCAGTCGGCGCCGATCATCCCGTCGCGGATGATCCTGCCGTCCTTCGTCTGGGTGGCAAACACTGAGATATTGATGTTCATTCCGGTCTTGGCGAAGATCTCGGCGAACTCCATCTCTTTGGTATAAGCCAGCACCTTCAGGCCCTTTACGGCAGCATCGGTGATCATCTGCATGTTCTCAAGGATATACGCGGGTGAGAAGTCCGAGAACGAATACATGCGCAGCCCGTAGTGCTCGTTGAAGCTGTCTATCTTCTTCTTGCCCCAGGTCAGAATGTGGTTGTTGTACGCCGTATAGGACATCATCTTCTTCGCCCAGGAAGCGGACTGTGCGTAGGCCTCGGCGTCGAAAAGCTGGGTGAAGCGCAGCACCTTCTCGCCGATTTCGGGATCGGAGATATAGTCCTCAATGAAGGCAACAGGGGTCTTACCCTTGCCGCTCTTGGCGATCTTGGCGCCCTTCAGGGCGTCGTTGGTTATCTGCAGGCCCTTGGTGTTTATGCCCTTCTTGCCCGCGATATACTCTATGATCTCGGTGCGGAGCTGATCATCCTCTTTGAACAGATCGTCAAGGCTTGCAAGGTCTGTGGGAGTGATCAGTGCTCCCGCCTTTGCAGCCTTCCGGAAAAGCTCAAAGCGGTGCTTCATGTTGTCGGTATCCTTGCGTCCGTTCAGGAAATCATTGTAGGCCTTCTCGGGATCGGTGCCGTTTTCAAGCGCGGCAAGGACCTTGTTGCGCTCTTCAAGGTAATTGCCCAGATATTCTCTGTAGGCTTTTCTGTCGGTTGCGACATAGCAGTACAGGCATTCGGGTTTTTCCTCGGTGTTCATCATTTCCTGACTGATTATCAGGGTATCGCGTACAGTCAGCGGGCGTCCGAGCTGTTTGGAGATCAGGTCCATGAAGGCCTGAGCTGCAAGGGAGCGCGGGCATATCGTGGTGTTTTCCTCGGTGCCGCCATAGGACGCGTCGGAAAGGAAGGTGTTGCCCTCAATGTCTTCCGGAAGCCCGAACTTCTCACGCAGCACGGGATCACCCAGAAGCATGGCAATCTCTCTTCTTGCCTCTGCGGCCTGCGCTATAGTGTCGTCGGAAACGTGCTTGGCCTTATGGTTCAGGAGCCTTGCTCTTTCCATGTACTGATCATTGTAGCGTATGGAAAGCTTTAGCTCATTCTCTGGTGAAACGCTCTCGCCGTTTTCCATTGCCCGCTCGGCCTCTTTGAAGGTCTGATTGGTAAGATCACGAGAAGACTTCTTGACAATTCCGTCATCAGATGTTAAATTTATATTATTGAAGGGCGAGAATCTTGTACCCGAAGGCACATAGCTGCCGGTTGGCTGAAGAGTCTCACCTTCAATTTGTTTTATTGTAATTACGGAATTGCCTTTAAGGTTTTTAAGCCGATTGATTTCAAACGTTTCCTTTTCGAAATCGTCCAGATCAGCATATTCTTTTGGATAAGCATCAGGGTTCCGATTTGAAAGGTAGTTGTACGCCCTCTCGCTGATCTCCGCTCTGAATAGAGTGATGGTGATATTGTAATCACCGTTTTTATAACCATTTAGATTTGCTCTGCTTAAGTCTTGAGGCGATAATTCAAACGATACAATAGCTTTACGCTTTTCGATATCCCCGTTTTCACTATGTTCATACGGTATAACAAAAGCCAAATGATTTGTGTCGTTTCCCTCATAGAGCATTACAGCCGGGCTATTAAGATTGTTTAATATAGAAACAATATCGTCTGGAGTCATTTCATGCCCCCAGCCGTCACCGTATCTAACATTTTTGGATCCTAAAGCTTGGCAAAGTTTCTTTATGTCAATTGCGAGCGGATAGTCCGATGAAATTGCATTTAGCGCATCAGCGTCAAGTTCAAGGTTATATGCATGAGCAATATATCGTAAGCATTTTCTAACCAAATCAGGAGTGTTTGTGCTTGCAGGGACATATGTTCCGAACTTGAGATAACCGGCTTGCGCATAGCTCATTATCTGCCTGAAGTCTTGCTCGGTGAGTGACTTCGGGTCTTTGTTTTTTTCTTCCTGAAGCGCTTTTGCCTGCATCTTTACGGACTCGCTGTTTGTGGTTTCGGCGCTGCCATTCCTCTGCGCCTGCATAGATGCTTTCAGACAGTTGTCCCACATCGTGACAAGGTCATCCATGTATTTGCGCTGGGCCTTTGCTTCGGCATGGGATGATCCCGGAAGAAGATCTCTGATCTTTCTAACGATCTCCTTGGCCTTTGCAATAGCCTTCTTACCTGTGCCCTGATCCTGCGCGATCAGCTCTTCAAGCAGCACGGAATTGGTAAGCACCTCTTCGCATCCATCTGCAACGACATCGTCAAGGGCGTCAGCATGCGAGTATCCGTTGGCCATCTTTTCGGCGACAAGGGTCTTAAGATCCTTTGTGGAATCATTCAGGACATTTTCCAGAACGAACTTCTTCAGGATCGCATACTCTCTCGGGGAAGACTCCTGGAACCAGTGCGTGATCTCGTGGGAAAGAGTATATCCGATGGTGGCCTCACCGACGCCGACCTTATACATGCCTGCGTTTACATCAACGTAGATAGTGCCGTCAGAAGTTCTGAACATACCATTCGCACCCACGTACTGGCCGTCAACGATCTCGCTCTTATACAGAACGAAGCGAAGGCCAAGCGCCCTGGATGCCGCACGGATGAAGTCCATCTGCTCCTGTGAAGGAAGATCTGCGGTGGATATCTTCTTGAACATGGTCCCATTGATATCCATGTCCTCATCAAGCATATCCACGGTGCCCTTGGTAAGGCCGTAGTTCTTGCCTGTGGTCTTCTGCATCTCAGCTTCATAAGCCCTGTGCCCGACGTTGTAAGCGGCGAGGAACTGCTCCCTTGTCAGGCCCATCTGTACGCGGTGCTTAAGCAGCTTCTCAGCATCGACACCCGAAGTGCCGAAGTCTACTGCAGACTTGAATGCTGCAGCGAACTCGTTCATATCCATATTCGGATTCATGGAGTACACGGACAGAGCATCGTCAAGGTTTTCCCCGAACTGTTTCCCGAAATCCTCAACAACGGCCTTAGTGGAGGCAGGAAGCCTCTTGTCATCCAAGTTCATGGTGACCTTCTCGCCCTTCGAATTGACATAGTCAACAACGAAGGTGTCCCCGGACTTCCTCGTAGCGGAATAGAGGTAATCATTTCCGCCGATACGGACCGATTCAAAGCTGCCTGCAATAACAGTGTATCTGTTTATCTTTTCATTGTTGGAAGCGATCTTGTCTTCAGCATCGGATATCTTCTGCTGCATTTCACGGCGTTCCTGCTCGGTGATGGTGCCTTCATTGGAAAGCCTGCCGAGTTCCTTCTTGGTGTTCTGAATATCCTTCTGCAGCTGTTCGTTCTCTGCCAGTTCGGCGGAGAACTTATTTTTTATGGCATCCTCGATGCGCTGAGACTGCTTCTTCTGAAGATCCGTGAAGATCCTGCCCTGCTGTCGGGCAATGGTTTCCTGCATGCCGAAGAGCCCCGCCTTAAGAGCCTTGGAGGTTTCCTCAGACATTTTCAGGCCGGTGCCTTTGATAAGCTCCTTTTCCCAGCCTTCCTGCTTTGTGTCAATATCTTCATATGTTTCAAGGAAGCGCTCGGTGACCTTCTCCGCCTGATATTCGGTAAGGCCCGCCTTCGTAAGCTCAGCCTTGACAATAGGCCTCGCTTCGTCTTTGGTCTGCTGCTTGGAATAATACTCGATCTGAGCATTAAGACGGCCCGCGTCGTAATTACTTATCTTGCCCTTGTTATTAAGCTTCTCTCGCAGGGAGTCAACGGTCTTACCGACGTTCTTGCTCCCGCCGTAATCTCTGAACTGCTCGTCATAATCAAGAAGCTGCTCAGCGCTGAGCCCGATGCGGTTTCCGTTCTTGTCCATGCCAGTATAGGTACCTGCTCCTGCGATCTTTGAAGCGCCGATATGAATGCCCGCGCTCAGTCCACCGGAAGCAGCACCGGAGATCATGTCATAGGCAAGGCCGTTGAACCATTCGGTTGCGGCAAGCTTGCTGGCTTCCTCGCGGGACATACCCTTGTTAAGGTTTGCCATATAAGCAATGTTCAGCTCGTTCTTATCGCCGTTTATAATCATGTCTGCAGCGGTATTAAGCAGGGTAGTGAAGCCTTCTTCCGAGCCTTCAATGCCGGCCTGTACAAGGATAGCCTTCAGTGCGCCCTTGATCGCCGCGTCGGAGTGTACACCGTTGATAAGGTTTTCAACGGAGAACTTCTCACCGAGCACTTCGGCAAGACCGTTGAATGTGCCGAGTGCAAGAGCCTTGCCGGGCTCAAGACCGCGGTCCAACGCATCATAGATACCCGAGGAAGCAGCCGATCCGAAGAACATTGCAAGTGATCCGTACTCACCGCCCACTGTGACGGCGAGCAGGGACTGCGCCACACTTACCGCGAGCTGATATACATCGCCTGCGCCCTTCCCGCCGATGGGCCCAAGATCTTCAGATGTTACACCGGACATTCTGTTCAGCTGATCAGCCGTGGTACTTACCATAGCTTCAGAAAGCTGTACGGGTGTAAAATAGTCCTTCTGAGTAATGGTGCCTCTTCCGAGGTACTCTTCCGTGCTCATAAGGTACTCGCCCATGCCCGATGCGAGGGGAGCCACAACACCTGTACCGAAAGACGCGAGGGTCCCGAGGAACGGGTGCTCTTCCTGCCAGTCGGTGATCTGCTTGAGATCCTTGTATCTCGCCTCGGCATTCTTGGCGTTGTTAACATTCTCAGCGTATCTGTCGGCCCTTTCCGTTTCACCGGTGCCGAGCAGATAGTAATAAGCGTTCTGCTGCTCGGGATCCCATGTGGATGTATCCACACGCTTATAGGATCTGTCGGCATACAGAGCTTCCACAAGATCATATCCGGCCTGGTTAACTCTCGGATCCATGCTCGCATTGAATGTTTCCTGCGCGGCAGCATCGGAAGCGAGGATCTTTTCATAGGCGCTTTGGCCTGCTTTAATGGCCGCCAGTGATTCGACTGTTCCGGAGTTCGCGGTCTCGGATATGGAGTAATCGCTGTAGCGGTTCGCCTGTTCCATGGCTGCGTAGCTTTCGGCCTTGGATTTGGCAGCATAATCCATCTGCTTATTCCACTCGGCGATGCCGCGCTTGTACTGCTGCATTTCGGCGCGGTACTGCTGCATCTTCTGCTCGTAGTCAGGATCAGTGCCGTCAGGCTGCAAGGGCATCACGGGCTTTGCCGCCTTAAGCTGATCCACCTTGGCGGAGGCTGCGTCATATTTGGCGGCTGCGTCCTGGTATACCTGATAGCTGTCCTGCCCGTCGGCAAGATTGGCAGCGAACCAATCCTCGTCCGCCTTCTTGGCATCCTGCTGATCAAACCATTTCGAGTAATTGGAAAGCTGATCATCGATTTCCCTGACGCGGTTGAAAGCGGAAAGCTCTGCACCGGTTATTTCATCCCCGGCGAAGTAACCCTGATAATCATAATTCAGGCGTCTCTTCTCATCCTGCAGCTCGGCTTCCTTTGCCTTTATGTCATCGTAGGAATAGTAGGTATCGGCGGCCTCATCGTGATACATATAGTTCTGCTGGTAGTATTCCTGCTGGGCCTTCTCGGCAGCAGCGGCCTGTTCCTGATACGCCTTGTAGTCGCTGAAATGTTTGTTGTTCTGCTCGAGGAATCCCGCGCTCGTATCGTAGAAGCTATACAGATCCTTTACCGAGTCGTAGATCTCGTTGCCGTCCATATATCCAAAAGCTTCCAGCGCTTCAAGATAAGGCTTGATCTGAGCGGCCTTATCTTTATAGGAAGAAAGGAACTTGTCGGCAAGATTAGTGTTCCAAACCGAAATATCATCGATCCCGGAAAAGAATCTTCCGAATTCCGCGCTGCTTGCATTTGCTTCGTCAAGCATCGGGGCAAGATTATCCTGAAGGGCCGACATAACCAGGTTGTTTTCATAATAAACCGAGCCGCTGAAATTGCCCGACTTAATATCATCTGCAGAATACCCCTGGCTCCTAAGCCTTTTGTAGGATTCATAATCCTGCGGGACATATTTGCGTTGGGACTGTTCCTTGATAGATTGAGCTGCCTCTTCCTGAGTATATCCGAGTCCACGCAGCGCTTTATACTGGGAATACGTGGCATCCGAGCTCGAAGCAGAATTTGAAGGAGTAGAGGTAGCCTTCGGTATGCTGCTCGTTGTGGCCTTCTGATTTGCCGCGGTCTGTTCTTCTTTCTTCTTTTTTTCTCTTCTGTACTGTTCCCTTTTCAGCGCCCTTGCCCTGCGTTCTTCCTCGGAAGAGCTTGACCCTGATTTGTTGGACTGGGAAGACGGCGAAGAGTTGCCGGCAAGTACATTAGTTTTAGGCATATATTTCTCCTTGCGTCATAAGATAAAAAGTCAGATTTACCTGTAATAATTGATCATCGCGTGTTCTCTGTCGATCGGAGCGAGGGAATTCGGTTTTTCTTGCTTGGCTTTTTCCTCAGCTATCAATCTTTCTTCGTAATCGTCAAAGGGGTCATCATCAGAGCTCTGATTGCCATTGCTGGTGCCGGTAGAAGAACCGGTTCCCTTGCCGCTGCTCTTCTTGTATCCGGGAGGCCAGGATCCGGTCATGGCTCTGTATTCCTTCGCCGTGATCATGCCTGCAGCATAGGCTTCCTGATAGTTCCCGAGTGCCCAGATCTTCTGCATCTGCTTTGCTCTGTCAGCGCCGAACAGATCGGCGTATCCGCCGAAGTCACCGTAGTTAGCCCTGATCGCCGCGTCATCGTACAGCCTGTCAAGCTCTGCCTGCCCGCGTCCGTATTCGACCTGCTCCTGATTGGTCCAGTAATCAAGGTCGCGGGTCCAGTCGGTTGTGGCATCGCGGTA
>JAZUFV010000120.1:0-3881 GCA_045640845.1 Lachnospiraceae bacterium | reverse complement strand
CATATGGTAATCCGTTAGTTTACCTGTTAATTGGTGTTAGTTGGCTTATTTTATCTATTTTTTTCATTATATTAGGTGTTAGCGGCGTAGCAGTTTTATTCTTTTTCGTTGCGCTTATTATAGGCGGACTATATTTTCTTGTTCAGCACGGAGAATATAAACGTGCCTATAGCGATGAAACTGCATATAGAGAAGAGCAGTTATCTAAGTTGAAAAATGAAGTAACAAATTCGCCTACCCGTATTGTTGCAAACACAACTTCTCAAGAAAGTGAATTGATATGTCCACACTGTGGTGGAACAAAGATTACTACGCAGCTTTTTCAAGAAAATGTTATAGCCACTCACTTTTGACCTAAAACCGCCGGACTTGCCTGTCCGCCAATAGCCGGATATAATGACCATGATACTTATGAAAGGCATAATGAAAAGCACCCTTTGATGTATCATGCGCCAACACGGTACAGGGTGCTCTTCGTGACTCAACCAGTCATGATTAGTTTACATTCCTTTTGGCTTGAAAGCAAGCCCTGTACTGAAAAAACTTTTATGTGAGGAGCAGGGAAAACATATCCTGTCCTGTCTGTAATGGTTCTTTGATCGTCTATGGCAGCAGAAAACGCCATCTCCTTGACGAGAATGGTGAAAGAGTGACTCTAATCATCCGGCGGATGAAATGTTCTTCCTGTTCAAAGATCCATCATGAACTTCCGGACTGCATCGTTCCCTATAAGCAGTATTCAGCTGCTGTGATTGAGACCCTGTTAAGTGATCGTGATTACAAGGAAGCAACCTTCCCCGGGGAATCTTCTTCTATGTACCGCATCACGGCCTGGTTTTCACTGCTCCGTCTCTACTTTGAAGGTGTCCTGAACTCACTGAGGCTCCAGTGGAAAGATGACCTTGAAATTCAAAATGATCTTGCTTCGTTACTGCCGCTTGCTACAACCTCTCTGTCAGCCGGCTGGCTTAGGAAGCTTGTCCGGTATGCCGTAAACTCCGGATTCTGGCCACAGACCCACTTTGCATAGTCTGTCCGCCGGTTAACTGATATCCTCATGGAAACAATTGATTTTCAGGAGGATATCAATGAATAAACAGTTGGCAGAAGAAACAGCAGCAAACAGACTTCGCATCATCTCACCGCTTCTTGATCCCATGCTCGATGCTTCAAAGCGGAACCAGCTTAAGAATGAGCTTGCATCGCAGTTCAGTCTTTCGGAAAGAACTCTAAGGCGCTGGACAAACCTTTATAACGAAAAAGGATTCGAAGGCCTGAAGCCTCAGACGCCATCCCACGAAGGCTCCACCAAGATCCCGGAAGAGCTTATTAACGAAGCGATCATGCTAAGGCGCGAAGTTCCCGGAAGAAGTGTCCAGGAGATCATAGATACTCTGGAAGCGGAAGGCCTTGCAGAACCGGGATTCTTAAGAAAAAGTACCCTTCAGGACCAGCTTCAGAAACGCGGTTACTCCAGCCGCCAGATGAAGACCTATGCCAAAGATGTTACATCTGCAAGACGTTTCCAGAAGCCCTGGAGAAACTATCTGTGGCAGTCTGATATCAAGTATGGCATCTATATCGATAATAAGCCGACCTACATGGTTTGCTTTATGGATGACTGCACAAGAAACATCATGCATTCGGAGTTTTATGATTCTCTGGATCAGTCCATAGTACAGGACTGCTTCAGGAAAGCCCTCATAAAGTACGGAGCACCTGACTGCGTATACTTCGATAACGGAAAACAGTTCCGCACACACTGGATGAAGCGGGCCTGCGGTAAACTCGGCATCCGTCTTCTCTATGCAAAGCCCTATAATCCTGAAGGGAAGGGCAAACAGGAACGGTACAACCGTACCGTTGACACCTTCTTAAGAGAGGCGGCACTTGAAAAGCCGAAAAGTCTCGAACAGCTGAACAGGCTTTATGAGACCTGGATGCAGGAGTGTTATTTAAGCAGACCGCACAGTGCATTAGATAACATTTCGCCCTATGAAGCATACCAGAGTGACAGTCATGAGATCCGTTTCCTTTCTTCCGACCGTATTGCCGATGCTTTTCTTACCTGTGAACAGAGAAAAGTGGATAAAGGCGGCTGCATCAGCTTTGACGGCAGAAAGTATGAGGTTGAACTCGGTCTTTCCATGATCTATAAGACTGTAGATGTCGTTTATGATCCGGCTGATATTTCAAGGCTTACGATCGAATGTGACGGTTTCCCCGCATGTGAAGCAAAACCGCTCGTGATCCGGTCACATGCCGCAAAGAGGCCTGAACTTCCGGAACGCTTCGAAAAGAAGGAACCGACAGGGTCAAGGGTCTTAAAAGCAGCCGAAAAACAGAATGAACTCCGCGAAAGAAACAGAAAGACGGCGATCTCTTTCTCCGGGTTGAACGGAGGCGATTCTGATGTATGAAAACTTTTATGAGCTAAGCAGTGCGCCGTTCACAAAGGGAACTCCGTGTAAAGATCTTTTTATGCCGAAGGAATTCTCTGAAGCCGTAAGCCGTCTGGAATACGTTTCAAAGAACCAGCTGTTTGCTGTGCTTACAGGAGACTGCGGTACTGGAAAGTCTACGGTCTTAAGAAAGCTTTCAGATACACTGGATCCACGGCATTATAAGATGTTTTACATCTCTGATTCGCAACTGACACCGCGTACCTTTTACAGGATGCTACTGGAACAGCTTGGAGTAACTGCCAAATGGAACCGTTCCGATGCAAAGAAGCAGCTGCATGAACAACTGTCGGTGCTTCGGGCAGTGGATGAATTAAGCATCGTCTGTGTCATTGATGAAAGTCATCTTTTGAGTTATGAGATGATGGAGGAGATCCGCTTCATGATGAACATGAAGTTTGACTCTGTAAATCCTGTAGCCCTGATCCTTGCGGGACAGACGGAACTCTGGAAAAAGCTGATGCTTCAGAAGTTTTCCGCGATCCGTCAGAGGATCGATATCCAGTGCAGCCTGAATCATTATGACAGAGCTACAACCGGATGTTATATCAGACATCAGTTAAAGAACGCCGGTGCTGAACGTGAGATATTCACAGAAGCCGCAATCGACCAGATCTTCGAATACAGTTCCGGGATTGCAAGAATCATCGATAAAGTAAGTACGAATGTATTGATATACGGCAGCCAGAACAGGATGCAGCTGATTGATGATCATGCTGTAAAAACGGTTCTGGACTGTGAATTCAGATAAAACAGCTGTGGCCGTCTGGCAGACCTGACGGTCACATGCTTCGGCTAATCAAGGACAAAAGTCAACGGCTGTTTCCGGACAGCGCAGGTCGGCTGTAACAATCGATGACTATCTTATTCATATCTGCTCCCTTCATATCAAGATGATTTTTATACCAGATCTAACTCCCAAAAATGAATCTTTATTTTTCTGACAATACCAAAATATCAGATATGCAGGGTAAATTTCTCCACAGATAGAACCCAAATCAGCGCTATAAATGCATTTGACCATGCCCGTAGCCGGGCATTATTGCTTTCAAAAATAGCAAAGGAGACGATATCACTCGCCTCCTCTTCACTTTACAGTTCTTAACTTGTCACATGCAGCTCTTTATCCATGCCAGGAAAAAGAACGGCATAAATATCCATGTCCAGATAAAATTGCTGGCTCTCTTCTTATCTTTATCGTCCATTTCCATCCCCCATTATCAGCGAAACCATTGTGCGCTCTTCGCATCTTCCATTCTTTCTGTATTTATCATATATCGCATGTCTTGTACCATAAAGAATAACTTCCGCATATTAAAGATGGCTATTTTTCTGTTTTGGCGATTTTCTCAAATATTCTTTGTGTATCTACACTTCGGATATAGTCTCCATCGTTATAATTCTATAAATCGCATAAAC
>JAZUFV010000119.1:0-6378 GCA_045640845.1 Lachnospiraceae bacterium | reverse complement strand
GAAAACGGAACAAAAGAAAGTTTTGGAAGCAAGCTGGGATTCATACTTGCTGCCGCAGGCAGCGCTGTCGGCCTGGGAAATATCTGGAGATTCCCATATCTGGCCGCTCAATATAACGGAGCTGTTTTTGTAATCATATATGTTATTCTCGCACTGACCTTCGGATTTGCCCTGATGGTCACAGAAATCTGCATCGGCCGTAAGACCGGAAAAAGTGTTATCAGTGCATATGGAAACGTCCACAAGGGGTTTTCATTCCTGGGAATCATCGCAACACTGGTGCCGCTCATCATAGTTCCCTATTATTGTGTTATCGGGGGATGGGTATGCAAATATTTCTTCTCATTTGTGACGGGACAGGGTACGGCAGCTGCACAGGACGGATATTTCAGCAGTTTTACCGGTGAATGGAGCAGTCCTACAATTTTCTTCCTGATATTTGCCATACTTACCGGGCTTGTTGTAATGCTGGGAGTTCAGAACGGAATTGAAAAAATCAGTAAAATCCTGATGCCGGTGCTTCTGGTACTTATTATCGGAATTGCAATTTATGTAATGACTCTTCCGGGAGCAATTGACGGCCTCAGATACTATCTGGTGCCTGACTTCAGGGGATATACCTTTAAGCAGTTTATAGATACGGTAGTTGCCGCTATGGGCCAGATGTTCTACTCCCTGTCGCTTGCGATGGGAATCATGGTTACCTACGGCGCGTACATGAGAAAAGAAGACCATGTTGAAAAATCAGTTCTTCAGATAGAATTTTTCGACTCTCTTGTTGCTGTACTTGCAGGTCTCATTATCGTGCCGTCAGTCATCATCTTCTCAGGCGAGGAAGCGCTTGGTGCAGGTCCAAGCCTTATGTTTGTAACTCTGCCTAAGGTATTTCAGAGTATGCCGGGCGGCCAGATCATCGGAACTGCATTCTTCCTGATGGTTATACTTGCGGCACTTACATCATCCATCTCGCTGATGGAGGTTGTTGTAGCGGTGGTTATGGAAAAGCTGAACATGAAGCGTCTTCCGGCATGCCTCGTTACATTCGGTGCAATTATCATACTTGGCATGCTTTCGGTATTCGGCTACAGCATCTGGGATACATTCACTATCATCGGTTACCAGTTCCTTGATTTCTTTGATTTCATCTCAAACAATGTGATGATGCCGATACTGGCTCTGCTTACATGCATACTGATCGGCTGGGTGGTCCGCACAGAATCTGTTGAACAGGAAGTCCTTGTGAGCGTGGACAGATTTAAGACCAGAAAGCTGTATAAGGTGATGACCATGATTATTTGCCCGATATTCATGATCATCATACTTCTTAATTCATTTATAAAATTCTGAAAAACCGCGAAAATAAAATGTTTTTATAAAAGTATCAGCAAAAAAATATAGTATTTTGCTGATACTTTTTGTATAATTGTTGAATATTTTACATGTATACACAGTGGAGTTATTTAATCCGGAAAGGGAAAAGTTATGAGCAGATTGACAATCATGACAAAGGATAAATCCCAAGAGACTGTGGAGGAACTTTATAAAGATATAGAGCGCCGTATTGCAGCCAGTCAGCCGGGGTTGTGTCCTGTCGACCTTGCGGCAGCTTTTCTGCACATGTGCCATGCGCAGTCATGCGGAAAATGCGTTCCGTGCCGTGTAGGTCTTGATCAGCTGGGGACACTGATAAATTCAGTGCTTGACGGCACAGCCAAGCTGGAGACACTCCAGCTTATTGAAGATACAGCAGCCAGCATTTATTATTCAGCTGACTGCGCAATAGGTTCAGAAGCCGGAAAGATGGTTCTTAAGGGAATCCGCGGATTCCGTGATGACTATGAGGAGCACATTCTTCACGGCAGATGCAAGTGTGTTCAGGATCAGCCTGTTCCTTGCGTATCACAGTGCCCGGCACATGTTGACATTCCGGGATATATTGCCCTTATTGAAGAGGGACGATATGCAGACGCTGTTGACCTCATCAGAAAGGACAACCCTCTTCCTGCAACATGCGGCCTCATCTGTGAGCATCCGTGCGAGGTTCACTGCAGAAGGACTATGGTGGATGACCCTATCAACATCCGCGGCCTGAAGAGGTTTGCGGTTAAACATGAAATAAATCCGGTGCCTCCGATCATTGCCGAGCCTACCGGAAAGAAGGTTGCTGTCATAGGCGGCGGTCCTGCCGGTCTTTCAGCAGCATATTACCTGTCATGCATGGGACATAAGGTAACTGTTTACGAGCAGAGAAAGAAGCTGGGCGGTATGCTCCGCTACGGAATTCCAAGCTACCGTCTCCCAAGGGAGCATCTGGACAGGGAAATAGAAGTTCTTCAGATGTCAGGTTTTGAGGCTGTCACAAATGTTTCAGTCGGAAAAGATGTTTCAATTGAAGAGCTGAGAAGCCAGAACGATGCAATATTTATTGCCATCGGCGCACATACAGACCGCAAGATAGGCATTGAGGGCGAGGATGCAAAGGGCGTTATCTCGGCAGTAGAAATGCTCCGTGCGATCGGCGATGATGAAATGCCGGATTACACCGGTCAGGATATTGTTGTTGTAGGCGGCGGAAACGTTGCAATGGACGTTGCCCGCTCATCAATCAGACTGGGTGCAAAATCCGTAAAGATTGCATACAGAAGAAGACAGCAGGATATGACGGCCCTCCGTGAGGAAGTAGAAGGTGCCATTGCTGAAGGCTGTGAGGTTCTTGAACTTCATTCTCCTATCCGCATAGAGAAAAATGAAGACGGAAGCGTTAAGGGACTTATTGTTAAACCGCAGATAGTCGGTGCAATCAAGGGCGGCAGGCCAACTCCTGTTGATTCACAGGAGCCTGAATTCCTTGTTCCTTGCGATAAGGTGCTGGTTGCAGTTGGCCAGGGCATTGATTCAAGTGTATTTGAACAGGCCGGAATCCCTGTAAAGAGGGGCGCAATTGAAGCAATGACAACAAGCAGCATAGCTGATCTGGACGGAATCTTCTCAGGCGGCGACTGCGTGACCGGACCGGCCACGGTTATCCGCGCAATTGCCGGCGGCAAGGTTGCTGCGGCAAATATAGACGAATATCTTGGATTCAACCATGAAATAAAGGCAAGAACAGACATCCCGCCTGTAAAATTTGCCGACAGAACACCATTTGGCAGGGTAAACATGAAAGAACTGCCTGCCGAAGAAAGAAAGAAAGGCTTCCAGCTTATGGAAATTCTCATGAGCGAGGAAGAAGCACACTGCGAGGCATCCAGATGCCTGCACTGCGACCACTTTGGTTATGGAATTTTCAAAGGAGGTAGAATTGCAAAATGGTAAATGTAACGATTGACGGAAATAAGATCCAGGTTCCGGAAAGAACTACCATACTTGATGCTGCTGCTCAGGCCGGCATTCAGATACCTACCCTCTGTTACTGGAAAGGCCTTAACGAAATAGGCGCCTGCAGAGTGTGTGTTGTTGAAGTTGAAGGCTATGACCGTCTTCTTACAGCCTGCAATAATGCTGTCAGCGAGGGCATGGTTATTTATACCAACAGTCATAAGGCAAGAAATGCCAGAAGGATCAATGTTCAGCTGATACTTTCGCAGCACGACACAAACTGCCCAAGCTGTACAAGGGGCGGACGCTGCCAGCTGCAGAAGGTTGCCAATGACCTTAACATTTATAAGAAACCTTTTGTAAAGAAGATCCCTGATGCGGTTGTAAACGACAAGTTCCCTCTTATCAAATCGCCTGCAAAGTGCATCAAATGCATGAGATGCATCCAGGTGTGTGACCACGTCCAGGGTGTTCATATATGGGACGTTGTAAACACCGGCTCACGTACAACTGTTGATGTTTCTCCGACATATCGTCTGGAAGACAGCAATTGCGCACTTTGCGGACAGTGCATCACACATTGTCCGACCGGTGCTCTTATTGAACGTGATGATACCGGCAAAGTACTGGCAGCTATTGATAATCCTGAGAAAATCGTTGTTGTTCAGATTGCTCCTTCAATCAGAGCTGCATGGGGTGAGGGATTTGGCCTTGATCCTGAGGAAGCAACAGTTGAAAGACTTTGCGCAGCCCTTAAGATGGCAGGCGTGGACTACATTTTTGATACCAACTTCACAGCCGATCTTACCATCATGGAGGAAGGCAGTGAGTTCCTTGCAAGACTTGCAAATAAAGATAAGAGCAGATTCCCTATGTTCACATCATGCTGCCCGGGCTGGGTGAGATATGTGAAGAGCCATTATCCGGAATTTGTTGATAATCTTTCAACTGCTAAGAGCCCGCAGCAGATGTTCGGTGCAGTTGCAAAGAGCTATTATGCAGAGGCACTGGGAGTTGACCCTTCAAAGATCTTCTGCGTATCGATCATGCCTTGTCTTGCAAAGAAGCATGAATGCGCAATACCTGTAATGAATGATGCATGCGGCGAGCCTGATGTTGATGTTTCACTTACAACAAGAGAAGTAGACCGTCTCATCCGTCAGCTCCACATCATGCCTGCACAGATTAAAGACAGACCGCTTGACCTGCCTCTGGGAATCGGAAGCGGAGCCGGAAACATCTTCGGTGCTACAGGCGGAGTTATGGAAGCAGCTCTCAGAACAGCATATAAACTGGTCGTAGGTGAAAATCCTGATCCGGATGCATTTAAGGAAATCCGCGGAATGGACGGATGGAAGGAAGCCACCTTTGATGTGGGCGGAACTCCTGTACGTGTTGCCATTACCAACGGCCTCGGAAATGCAGAGAAACTGCTTAATGCAATCAGGAAAGGACAGGTTGAATACGACTTTGTTGAAGTTATGGCCTGCCCTGGCGGATGCGTAGGCGGAGGCGGACAGCCTATCCACTTTGGTGAAGAGAAGGCAGCTGAGCGTGCAGATGTGCTTTACAGTCAGGATGCAAAGATGAAGCTCCGATTCTCACATGAGAACCCTGCTGTCATTGAAATCTATGATAAATATTTCGGCCAGCCGCTTTCGGAAAAGAGCCATCACCTGCTCCACACCGACCATCACGGATGGAAGATGCCGGGCGAAGAATAAAACCTATGCGGCCACTGAAAAAGTGGCCTCTGATTTTTTTGGAAAAGTAAAATTTTCATATTTTATCATTACAAAAAAAGCGTTATAATTTCAACATTGAGATTTTTAAACATCGGAGGAAAAATAAATGTCAGGTAGTGTGCGTCCTGAAACAATGCAGAGAATAAATACGCCCGAGCTTGCAAAGGCGTTCATAGACGAGCAGATAGCGCTCATTAAAGAGCAGGTTGGGGATAAGAAAGTCCTTCTTGCACTTTCAGGCGGCGTTGACTCATCAGTAGTAGCTGCTCTTCTTACTAAAGCCATCGGAAAACAGCTGGTGTGCGTTCATGTTAATCACGGACTCTTACGCAAGGGAGAGCCTGAGCAGGTTATCGAGGTGTTCGGAAAGGAACTTGGTGCAAACCTTATCTATGTGGATGCAACAGACCGTTTCCTTAATCTTCTTGAAGGTATATCAGATCCTGAGCAGAAGCGCCATATCATCGGCGAAGAGTTCATCAAAGTTTTTGCAGAAGAAGCAGCAAAGCTTGACGGAATCGGCTTCCTGGGACAGGGAACCATCTGGCCGGATATTCTGGAGAGTGAGCAGGGAATCAAGGCTCACCATAATGTTGGCGGTCTTCCGGAAGAACTCAGCTTTGAGCTTGTTGAGCCTGTAAGGATTCTTTATAAGGATGAGGTCCGTGTGGTAGGTGAAGCCCTTGGTCTTCCGCATGCAATGGTTTACAGACAGCCATTCCCGGGACCGGGTCTCGGAGTCAGATGCCCTGGTGCCATCACAAGAGATCGTCTTGAGGCAGTTCGTGAGAGTGATGCTATCCTTCGCGAAGAGTTTGCAAAGAACGGCCTTGAGGGCAAGGTTTGGCAGTACTTTACAGTAGTTCCTGATTTCAAGTCTACCGGTATCAAGGACGGCAAACGCACATTTGAATGGCCGTGTATCATCCGTGCCATCAACACAACAGATGTTGTTGAGGTTACGGTGGAGCATCTTGAACCGGCATTTATTGACCATCTGGTACAGCGCATCACCACAGAAGTTGCGGGAATCAACCGTGTACTCTTTGATTACACACCAAAGCCACCAGCAACTGTAGAGTACGAATAATTGTATATTAGTACTTAAATCAAAGCATATACTGAATAGTTTTAATGGAAAATTATCATAGAAAAAATGAATAAGTAGAGAGTATAATACCTATCGGTGCGTATAATTCGCGTATTAATTAGGAGGAAAAGAATGAATTCATTTTTTCAAATGTCAAAAGAAGAAAGAACAAGACGTCTGATTATGACAATTGGCGGAGTAGTAACATGTGGAATAAGTGTAGGT
>JAZUFV010000118.1:0-2450 GCA_045640845.1 Lachnospiraceae bacterium | reverse complement strand
AAAGAATTCCGATGTCTTTCATGCAGGGGTCTTCAGCTATGGCGCAGCAGTCGCAGTCAACTGAAAGATTTTTCATGGCATTAATATAGACTATATTGCCCTTAAAGAAATCCACCACCGTACCTGCGGCGTCGGCCATGGATTCGGCAAATTCATCAAGCCCCGCTCTGTGATTTTTCAGTATATCCCTGCTGATGTCAAAGCCTCCGGAATGTATATTGCATTTCCCGTCTGCCGAGGCGCATCCGATTGAAAGCTGCTTCAGCGCTCCGCCGTAGCCGCCGAAAGGATGGCCTTTGAAGTGCGCAAGGACGAGCATTGAGTCATAATCGGCTAAATGCTTTCCGATGAGATTACGTTTGAGCTGCTTTCCGTTCTTTACTTCAAGCTCAATATCGGGGCCTTCCTCATCCAGAAGGTCCACATCAAAATACCTGCTCCACCCGTGATATTCAATGAGCTGCCTGTGTTTTTCCGTGGTATTTCTTGCACCCTGGTATGCGGCGTTGGTTTCAACCACGGTTCCCCCGATTTTATCTATCATAGGTTTCCAGAATTCAGGCCTTAAAAAATTCTGATTGCCCTTTTCGCCTGAATGAAGTTTAACCGCCACACGGCCGCAAAGCTCTTTTCCGACCGCCTTGTACATTTTTATTACGCTTTCCGGACTGATTTCTTTTGTAAAATATACTTTCGGTTTCATGTTTAACACCCTATTCCTTCAAATATAAAAACACTATATCATCTATGAAAAAAACAGGCAAGGAATTCCCTGCCTGTTTTTGTTTATTTTTGAGCCATTTCTCTGATTTTTCTGATGACCTTTTCGCAATGCGCAGCATCGTATACCACGGGGACCGGGTACATCGGGTTTGCTTCTGCAAGCGCCCACTTCACCATTTGGGGGATGTCTTCATCCTTAATGACATCGATTCCCTTTGGAATGCTCATTCTCTCATTCATGGCATAGACTTCAGCTATGAATGCCTTTGCTTTTTCTTCAGTGGTGCCGTTTACCTTGATCCCTGTCAGTTCCGCAAGCCTTGCAAGTTTTGCATATGCCTTCTCGCCGTAATCCTCAAGAACGATAGGAAGAATAACCGCATTCGCAAGCCCATGAGGTGTTCCGTACAGTCCGCCCAATGTATGGGCAATGGCATGAACGTTGCCGACTCCCGCTCTGGAGAATGCAAATCCCGCCTTGAATGATGCCATCAGCATTTCCTGGCGTGCTTCCATATCGTTTCCATCTTTGTATGCCCGCTCAAGATATTTGAAAATGGTCACTGTGGCTTCTTCCGCAAATCTGTTGCTCTCTTCCGTTGTGTTGGTCCAGCAAAGGTACGCTTCCACCGCATGTGTGAGAGCATCCATTCCTGTTGTGGAGGTTGTTTTCTGTGGAAGCTCTCTTGTAAGTTCAGGGTCAAGTACCGCATAGTCAGGGATAAGATGAGTATCCATTATTGCATACTTATGGTGAGTCTCCGCATCGGTAATAACCGCCGCGATCGTCGTTTCGGAGCCGGTACCGGCAGTTGTAGGTATTGCAATGAAAAGCGGAACATTCTTGCCGACTTTCAGCAGACCGGCAAAATCTCCCGGCTTCTTTCCCGGTCTTGCAATAAGAGCTGCCGCTCCCTTTGCAGCGTCCATAGGTGAACCGCCGCCGATTGCCAGAAAGCAGTCGCAGCCGTTTTCAATGTAGGCATCGCGGATTGCAAAAACCGTTGTTGTTGACGGATTTGCCTCAACCTGATCGTAGTGGAAGAATTCCACTCCGCCTGCCGCAAGATTATCCTTAATTGCCGGAGCAAGGCTCTTGCCTACATGCTTTCCGGTCACTATCATTACTTTTTTCTTGTCGTGTTTTTTTATTAATTCGGGGATTTGGGAGCTGCAGCCTGTTCCGGTTATGGTTTCCGGTCTGTGCCAGTCAAGAACAGGGCTGACTACTCCAAGAACCGCCTGAAAGGTTCTGCACCATGCTGTTGTTAATGCTGCCATTGTCATCTCCAGTTAATTATTCATTTTTGTTTTCGGCAAATAATGCCAGACTGTACTTTTCTAACAGCCGTTTCACTTCTGCTTTTCCGGATTCGTTATTCCTGAAAACAAGAGAAAGTTCATCCTCCGTCAAGGCTGTGAGCGCCTTGAGATCTCTTATCCCGGATTTTTTCAGGACATCATCTGACGCCCCGCTCAAAGCCCCCTCTTCCACGAAGGAGTGAATCAATGTGCTTTTTAGCGGTTTTCCAAAGCGGTTTCTGTAATCTGCGTCCAGCATCTTCAGGTATTCTTCCCGCTGTTTTTTATAGGCCGCGTTTTTCACGGCATCCGTTCCTGATTTCAGTCTGTCCCTGTAAAGCGGAAAATAGTTGAAATCTCTGAAAGCCTTGATGATTCTCTGCTCCGCCCTGTCCGCAGCCACTCCGCAGTTTCCGGCCGCCTGT
>JAZUFV010000117.1:0-6868 GCA_045640845.1 Lachnospiraceae bacterium | reverse complement strand
AAGGCAATAAAGCATAATAAATTATTAAAAGCGTAATTTTACTTGAAAAATCAATGTTTTGATGGTATTATCATAAAGCACAAAAGCACAAAATAATGCGGATATGGCGGAATAGGCAGACGCGCATGGTTCAGGTCCATGTGAGGTAACACTCATGCAGGTTCAACTCCTGTTATCCGCACATAAAAAATGACGGTCCGGTGGACCGTTATTTTTTATGTCAGAAAAGAGACAGGAGTTGAACGGCAAGGACACGGAGGCGTAAGCCGAACGCGGCCGAAGCCCGCCCTGAAAGGCGCGAAGCGCCGGTGGAACTCCTGTTATCCGCATAAAAACTCCGGGACGATCCAGTGGATCGTTTCGGAGTTTTTTTAGTGTCTGAAAACAGGAGTTGAACGGCGAGGGCACGGAGGCGCAAGCCTGAACTAGATGGCCGCCCGACCATTCCTTGTGATATGCGCCTGCTTGTCAGTCCAGAAACTTTGTTCTGGTTTTGCCGTGTCGTGCCTGCGTGACAAATACAGCTCCGAGCAGACAGAACACGCCGAGTACGGAAAAGACAAGCTTATAGTTTTCGCCGCTCGCAGTCAGCAGCATTCCTGAAAAAGCCGGGCCTGCAATTCCTCCCACAAGCCCATAGCCCGAGAAAATAAGTGCCAGGATCATGCTGTAATGTTCCATCCCAAACAGGTCAGACGTTCTTGCTGCAGTTGCTGCAAAAAGTGTGCCGAAAGCAAGGCCGACCAATGCTGCTGCAATTCCGGCAAGCACTTCATTTGTGATGAACGGAAGGGCAAGATATCCTATCCCTCCCAGAATGAATGCGATAAAGCATGTGGCATTGCGCCCGATAATATCAGATACCGTTCCTGCAAAGAACCTTCCGATTCCGTTGGTAAGATTAAATGCCGTAAGCACAACCACACCTGAAAATCCGGCAGAGATCGCAAACTTTCCCGAAAGGCTTACCATCGATATTCCGGCTGCGCCCACAAATGCCCAGCAGAGCCAGAGCATCCAGAAGGCTTTTGTCTTAAGCGCTGCCTTTGGTGTGAAATCTTTGGCCGTCTGCCCGGCAGTTCCGACTTCTGCCATCTGCCTTGCCAGCTCTTCTTTCATCTCAGAAGAGATCTTGCTGTATTCCGGCAGCTCAACAAAGAAATTTGTAACAAATGCCAGGACGATCACTATCCCTATGATTATCCAGTTCATGGTGAAATAGCCTACTGCTTCATACAGTGCGCTATAAACCGGCGACATTATGGCTGCGGCAATTCCAAATGCCAGATTAAGAATTCCTGATGCCAGGCCGCGCCGCTTAGGCATCCACTTCTGAACAGTTGAAACCCCCGGCCCGTACACAAATCCACTGCCTGCGCCAACAAGGAAAGAAAACAGATATATCATGATCAGACTTTTTGCAAGATTTGCTATGACCAGTGCAATAACATAAATCCCCGTTCCGATTGCCATGCACTTCCTGGTGCCTATCCGTGAATGGATGGAACCGGAAACAAACATCATGATGCCCACTCCGATGCATGCAAATGTCATAATAAATCCGGTCTGTCCCGAGTCAACCTGAAACATCTCCTGCCAGATCGGCGTCATGATTCCCGGATATCCAAAAAATAAAGCTCCCGAACTAAAAATAGCCAGCGCACAGGTACAAACCGCGAGCCAGCTTCTCCCTTTAAGTGTTAAATTCATTATTTTCCTCAATGCTGCTTTTTTATTTTGTGCCATTATATCACATATTTCTAAAATGTTATAGCACTATATTGAATTTGTTATAACAAATTTCCAGCTGCCCTCTGCCGGCCTGCCGTCTTTGTTGACAATCCCGCTTCTGAAAACTAAAATCTATTAGAATACTTGTTAAGGCGGAAAGAAATGAAACCTGAAGTTCTTGCACCGGCGGGAACATTTGAAGCCCTTGAGGCCGGCATCAAAGCCGGCGCCGACGCTGTGTATGTGGGCGGCTCCATGTTTTCAGCCCGTGCTTTCGCGGGGAATTTTGATAAAGAAGAAATGCTCAGGGCAATCGACTATTGCCATTTTTATGGTGCCCGCCTTTACATCGCCCTGAATACCCTCCTTAAAAATGAGGAGCTTGCACTTGTCCCGGATTATGTCCGTCCGTTCTACGAAGCCGGAGTTGACGGGATCATTGTTCAGGACCTTGGCGTTGCCAAAGTTCTCTCAGATAATTTTAAAGATCTCCCGCTTCATGCATCAACGCAGATGAGCGTTTCCAGCAGATACGGAGCCGCATTCCTGAAGAAAGCCGGCTTCACCCGGGTTGTCCCTGCCAGGGAGCTTTCCCTCGCCGAGACCAGGACCATCAAGGAAAGCGTGGACATAGAAATTGAAAGCTTTGTCCACGGAGCAATGTGCTTTGCATACTCAGGAAAATGCCTGCTGAGCTCATTTATCGGCGGAAGAAGCGGAAACCGTGGGCGCTGCGCCCAGCCGTGCCGCCAGTGTTACCGGCTTTCAGACGGTGAAAAGGCTGTCGCCAATGAATATGTCTGCAGCCTTAAGGATATGTGTACCCTTGAGGTGCTGCCTCAGCTGATCGATGCCGGCATCAATTCCTTTAAGATTGAGGGCCGCATGAAAAAGCCCGAATATGTTGCAGCCACCGTTTCCGCGTACAGAATGGCGGTGGATATGCATGCTGCCGGCAAATGGGATGAAAAGAAAATAGCCGCAGCCGTTCAGGATATGCGCGATATATATAACAGGGGAGGTTTTTCTACGGGCTATTATTTCCGTCAGAACGGCGCAGATATGCTGGCTGCCAACAGACCGAACCACACCGGAGTCAGGCTCGGAACCGTGACCAGAGTGGCCCCTCCCGATATTTTTATAAAACTTGAAACCCAGGCAAACCCTCAGGATGTTGTGGAAATACGCAGTGAAAGTGCACGCGAGGGACTGGAGCTGACCTGCGCGGCAGGCGGAAATGCCGGACAGACCATCTCCATAAAGGGCCATGATTTCAAAAGCATCCGTCCGGGAATGTCTGTTTACCGCACAAGGAATAATACGCTGCTTGAGCAGGTCCGTACCGGAATCATAGAGCCGGAGCGCACAATCTGCGCCGAGGCACTTGTGGAGGCACACATCGGCAGGCCGATTACAATCAGCATCTGGGATGAAACTGCATCCGCCACCGTGACAGGCGCAGTTGTTTCTTCCGCTCAGTCACGTCCGGCAGACGAGGATACGATCACCTCAAAAATGAAGAAAACCGGCGGCACAGGCGTAAGTCTCAATGTGAGCCTGAGTCTTGATGACGGCGCATTCATCCGAATGAGCGAACTGAACAATTTAAGACGCGAAGCCATTGCCGCATTCAAAGAAGCAAAGGCTAAGCGTTTCAGAAGATCATGAAATATATCAGAGTAAGAACAAAACCACAGCTTGAATATGCCGTTAAGGAAAGCGGGGCCGATGCCCTGCTCTGTCCGCTTGCCCTCATAAATGAAGATACCGGAAGCCTCCGGGTTTTCATAGATCTTCCTGATATCCTCCGCGAAAATGCGGCAGAGGAAGCGGCAAAAGCCTTCAGGGCCGCACTTTCCGGCAGCAAAAAAATCAGCGGAGCAGTTATCAAAAACATAGATGAGATCGGCCTTGTAAAAGAACTTGCGCCGCAGCTTCCGGTCATAGCCGATTCATTTCTTTACGCATATAACGATGAAGCTGCTGCATTCCTTAAGCAGAACTTCAGAGACATAAAATTCATGGCATCCGATGAGCTGACCGATGCCGAAAGTGCAAAGCTTGCTGAGAAAACTATTTATAAAATCTACGGCCGCCAGAGAGTCATGTTCACCGCGCAGGACATAAGCAGAAACTATGGCCTGGCATCAGATAAAGCTCTTCTTTCTTCACAAAAGGGCGACAGGCTCATTGCAGTGCATGAAGATTTCGGATATACCACCGTTTTCAACGAAGGCCCGACAAGCATGCTCGGAAGAGAAATCAGTTTTGAAGGTGATATCCTCATAGACCTCACAACCGAAGCCCGCGGACCTGAAGCAGATGGCACCGGCTTCGGCCATCATTTCAAAGGCATTGACTGATGATAAATATCACATGCAGGGAAGAAACATACCGCTACAGCGCGTATCATATGGCAAAAGCCTTTTATCCGGATGAAGAAGTATCCACTGTTCTTGATGAAAGTGCGGAAATACTCATTCTTGTGCAGCAAGGCGGCCTGCCGATTGCAGCAGTCGGAGCTGCCGGCTCAAAGCTGGTAGCGGAAAGAGAGCTGTACCGTCAGCTCTCGCTTCAGTCAGGGCGCACCCTTCCATGGGGAATACTCCTCGGCGTCCGCCCGACAAAGCTTGCGCTTGCATCCGACCTTCCTCGTGATGCCTTCATAAGCCACATGGCAGCAGAAAGACTTGTCAGCGGAGAAAAAGCCGGTCTGGCGTGGGATATATCCCGCCGTGAAAGGCGCATCATCACATCTGCCATAGGGAGCCTGCGAAATCCCGAAACATACAGTATTTATATAGGCATACCGGTCTGCCCGAGCATATGCAGCTACTGCTCATTCAGCTCAGGCCCGCTCTCCGTATGGAAGAACCGCATGGATGATTATGTAGAGGCCCTCTGCCGTGAGCTGGATGCCATCTTTGCAGCTGCAGCACGCGGGAACTGGAATCTGGCATGGCCGGATCAGGATTTCCCTGTTGAAAACCCGGAGCCGAAGGAGCTCACCTCAATATATATCGGAGGAGGCACGCCAACCGTCCTCACCGAAACGCAGCTGGAAAAATTGCTGAAAAAGATAAGCCGGCTTTTTGACCTGAGCAAAATAAAAGAGTTCACACTTGAAGCCGGAAGGCCTGATACCATCAATGAGGCAAAGCTGAAAATTGCCAAAGCTTTCGGCATAACCCGGCTTTCCATTAACCCGCAGACCATGCAGCAAAAGACTCTTGAACGGATCGGACGCAAGCATACCACTAAAGAAGTATACGATGGTTTTGAGCTTGCCCGAAGCCTTGGATTTGATAATATCAACATGGATATCATTGCCGGACTTCCGGGCGAAGGAGCCGAAGAAATGGCGGATTCACTAAGCAAAATAGAAGAGCAGAAGCCTGACAGCCTGACCGTTCATTCACTCGCCATAAAGCGGGCTGCGAGCCTTACTTCTTTAGAAGTACAGTCTGGTGAAACAGAAAAAATGATCAGATCTGCGTCAGAAAGCGCTGCCCGGATGGGTCTGAACCCATACTATCTCTACAGGCAGAAAAGCATCTCCGGAAACTTTGAAAACATCGGTTATGCCACGCCGGGACGAGAAGGAATTTACAACATAATGATCATGGAAGAGGTTCAGAATATCATCGGTGCAGGCGCAGGTGCCTCCAGTAAAATACTTTTAAGCACCCCGGTGGCAAACCCCGAGCGGGCAGGCAAGGATACCCTGATGCTCCACCACACTAACAACAAAGATATAAACGGATATATAAAACAGCTGCTCTGAATCAGAAGCAGCTGTTTTAAAAAATGAAAACATGAATCTGTTATTGCCTATTTAAGATGTGCCAGGCAGCTTTCAACTTCCTGTCCGGCAAGTGCCCATCCAAAGCACTCTCTGTCGGAATAAACATGCATTCCGAATCCGAATTCATTTATGGCATCGCCAAGCTCTCTGCCCTTGCCTTCGGCATTGTCTGAAATTACCAGACGCGGGATTTCATCAGAGCTTTCCCTGTACTTACCTGCGTTATCTATCACTTCGGGTTCCCCGCTCCATGCCGGGCAGACAGCAACGGCCACGAAGAATTTTTCCGGCCGCGTAAATACCAGGTTCAAAGCCGTCACCGCACCGTCTCCCAATCCGATAAGGCGCCTTGCCATTTTGGCGGTATTAACATCCGGATACTGCTTTAAAAGCTCATCCCAGACCTTCTCAGAATAAAAATCGTCGTTCTTTCCGCCCGGAAGGCACATAAGCATTGCCTTTGATGTTTTCGCAAATTCGCACACTGCCGTATTTTCAAGCCACGCACGCGCCGAATCTCCCTTTGGTGCAATAAGCCAGATTACCTGATACGGAGCGGCAATTTCATCCGGCATCAGTGTTATTATCACTTCATTTTCAACTTCAAAACTATTCTTTATCATTGCTTTACCTTTTTATCAATTCTGCCAGAAGGTTACATATGCTGCATTGTCCTGACTGCACGAGGAAACTTCCTCAAGGATTTTTCCGTCTTCTCCAAGCCTGTATATAGCCACTTTCTTTCCATGGACAAAAGTCACCGCAAGAAATGCTGCGTCGGCTGAAAGAGCAATTCCCCTCGGCCATTCGTATCCAGGCTTCATGCATTGAACAAGCGTAAGCTCGCCGCTCTGCTCGTTTATTTCAAACACTGAAACAGCATGTTCGCCGTTTATGGCATTATAGAGATACTTTCCGTTTGGATGAAGACGCAGTCCCTGTCCCTCACTTTTCACTCCTGCACAGGTTTCCAGTGACTCATAAACACCTATAAGGCTGATGTTTCCGTCCTCGTCATATCTGTAAGCATTTACCTTTGATGAGCCCTCATTATTATGATAGAAATACGGAAGTTCCGGATGGAATAGGCAGTATCTCGGTGCCTCGCCCTTATTAACATCCGTTTCTGTCAGAACCTTCAATTTTTCGTTTTCATAATCGATTCCGTACATGAAGACCTTGTCAGCACCTTTATCACAGACAGCAAGCAGCTTGCCTGAAGGCGAAAACTCTGTAGAATGCGGATGCGCAGTCATCTGATTTCTCTTAGGGCCTGATTCTTTATGAAACTTAACATCCAGAAAAGTCGGAGGCCAAGCGGTCTTAGGAAGA
>JAZUFV010000116.1:0-6683 GCA_045640845.1 Lachnospiraceae bacterium | reverse complement strand
CTCTAACATAGGTACATTCAGTGTTAGAGAATTCAGAGGATTTTCAATGATTAATGCAAGAAAAGTGTGGGTAAGAATAAAATTCCCTAACACATGGGGCTTTTATGTTAGAGTGGTTCTCTAACACGGAGGACTTCTATGTTAGAGAACTTTAGTGATAGAGTTTGAGATTTGTGATAAAATCATAAGCAGCATTAAAGAAATTAATAAAAATACGGAGGTGTCCGGATGAACATAAACGAGGCGAAAGAAAAGCTTGCGGTGCTTCAGAGCAGAATGAGCGCATATAACCATGCGTTGGAGCTGATCTTTTATGATGAGGCAACTGCTGCGCCAAAAGGAACGGCCGAAAACAGAGGCCATGCCATCGGCATCTTGAGTGAAGAGCTTTACAGGCTTTCCACATCAGAAGAGACCTTGGAAATGCTGGAATTCCTTGATGAAAACAAAGAAGAGCTTTCGGATAAGGAAAAACGTATGGTCTTCCTGCTTCTTAAAGATATCCGCCAGATGCAGAAGATCCCGATGAATGAATATACTCATTATCAGGAACTTCTCACCGCAGCTTTTGCAGCATGGATACCGGCAAAGGAGAACAGCGATTTTGAGCTTTTCCGTCCTGTACTGGAAGAAATCTTTGAGACAAATAAAAGGTTTGCAGGCTACTGCGCACCTGATATGGCTCCGTATGATTACTGGCTTGACCAGTATGAAGACGGTCTTAACATGAAAACCTGTGATGAATTTTTTGCAGCCCTTAAGAACCGCATCGTTCCGCTGATAGAAAAGATCAAAGCAGCCGGCCAGGTTGATGACTCGTGCCTGTGGGGAAGCTTTCCTGAAAGCAGTCAGGCGGAGCTTTCGTCCTTCCTCATGGATACCATGGGAATAGATAAAGACCACTGCATCCTGGGAACAACTGAGCATCCTTTCACAACATCCATCGGCTCGCATTTTGACACAAGGATCACAACCCATTACATGGAAGACAATTTTGCATCATCCATGTTCAGTGTCATCCATGAAAGCGGACATGCTCTTTATGATATGAGTTCAGATGACAGCCTGGCATATACTGTGCTTGACGGCGGTGTGTCAATGGGAATACACGAAAGCCAGAGTAGGTTTTATGAAAACCTTCTCGGACGAAGCAGGACTTTTACAGACTTTCTGCTTCCAAAGGTAAAAGAACTTTTCGGAGATGAGAACCCAAAGCTTGCAGCAGCCACTCCTGAGGAATTTTATAAGGCTGTAAATAAAGTAGAACCTTCGCTCATACGCACCGAGGCTGATGAGGTCACATACTGCCTGCATGTTATGGTAAGGTATGAGATAGAAAAGAGAGCCATGGCGGGGGAACTTGAGGTAAAAGATTTTCCTGCAGAGTGGAACAGGCTTTATAAAGAATATCTGGGCGTGGATGTTCCGGATGATAAGCACGGCGTGCTTCAGGACAGCCACTGGTCAGGCGGAAGCATAGGCTACTTCCCTTCATACGCTCTGGGAAGCGCGTACGGTGCCCAATTCCTTAAGAAGATGCAGGAAGAGATAGATACAGATGCCTGTCTTGCAAAGGGAGACTTCAGCCGGATCAACGAATGGAACAAAGAGAAAATCTGGAAATTCGGCAGGTTCTATAAGCCTGATGAAGTTCTTGAACGCGTGCTTGAAGAGCCGTTCTCACCTGATGTTTACGCGGATTATCTGGAGAAAAAGTATTCGGAGATATACGGACTGTAAGGGCTTTGAACAGATAAGGGCGCAAGATAAAATTATTATGTCTGAATAATCTTATTTGGTTTTACGGAGGACGATCATGAAAAACAGTTTGAAAAAATGTCTGGTTTTTGCAGCTGCACTGATCCTTGTTGTTTCAGGAATCACGGTAAGTCCGCTGACTGCAAAGGCAGATGCCGGTCCGGTCATCATAACAGAACCGGCCGATGTCCTGGTGAGCTACCCTGAGGGCGCGACATTCACGGTGGAGGTTGAAAACCCGGAGGATGTAAAATCTTACCAGTGGTTCCTTTATGATTCAGAGGATCAGGAATTCCTCCTCGACGGAGTTTCCGCATCCACAAACACGCTTGTAATGCCAAGTACGGAACGCACTTCGGACGGCTGTTACGTGGTCTGCGAGATAACAGATAAGAATGACAACGTGGCATATTCAAGACAGGCAGAAATCATTATTGAAAATTACTTTGAAAAAAAGCCGCTTGTATATGTGGAAAGCTATGCACTTGAGCCGGGGGATTCCATAGACATTTCAACACTGTCTCCGGACATGGGCTCAGGAACGGTGTCCTTCAGCAGTGACGGTGAAAAGATCACCTTGGACAATGTGCAGTTTGACAACACAGATGTTATTTTTGACCACATCGTTTCTCCTGCAATTTTCCTGATGTACAGAGCTTATGACAGTACTCTTGATAAGCTTACCCTTGAACTTAAGGGTGACAATGAGATTGTTAACCATCTGTTCCAGGAAAGCTCAAACGGCAGCGGGATCCCGATAGATTTCTTCTGCCTGGGCGAGAGTAAAACGGCCGAGCTTGTGATAGAAGGCGACGGAACGCTTACTGTTGAGGGCGGCACGTATCTTATAAGAAACAACGGGGCTGTTACTGTTAATTCAGACCTGACGCTTAAGCAGATGGGCGGTCATTTCTGTGACGGAATACATGCGGAAATCTCAAGAGCCGAATATGATCCGGAGGTAATGGATGCGACTGTTACCATAGGAGAAGGCGTAAAAGTTGATGCCGACCTGAACGGCACAGGCTTCTTTTCTTCCACAGCGGTACGTATCAAGCCCGGTGCTGACGTAAAAATACATTCATCGGCACCAACGGTAGGCGCCGGAGCTTCCGCAAAGAGAGTGATCTACACCAAAGAAGTGGACATAGAAAGCGCGAACCTGGATATTTCGATGGAGCTGGATCCGGAAAGGTTTGAACCTCCTACACTTGTTTCGGGAATGTTTGCCGGAATTGCCGTAGCAGACGGAGATCTGAATATCAATGACAGTACAGTGAATATTTCAATTACAGCACCGGAAACCGGAAATATCGGTTATGCATTCAATGACGTTGCCATTACTGTTGATGAAGGAGATGCAAACATCACGGATTCGGAGGTCAATATCAACATTTCATCTTCGGACCTGATGGATGCTGACGGGATTCAGGTAGGTGGAGCGCTCAATATCCTGGACAGCACCGTTAATACGTCGGTGAGCGCAACAGGCCTGGTGCACGGTCTGTATACAAGGGATGCCATCAACATTCAGGACAGTACTGTTGATTGTGAAGTGGAGGCATTTCCTGTTGAAAGCGGCGATTATGAGACTGAAGCCAGTGCCCACGCCATTCTTTCCAATGGCCAGGTTAATATCAGCCTTTCGGATGAAAGCCAGTATGTAAGAGGCATGTCGAATTCAGGCCTTGCCATTGGTGTGGACTATGCAAAGGGACAGGATGATCCGGCCGGTTTTGACCCTGATTTTGAGCCGCAGAGCATCATTATTGATGAAAAAGATACTGTGGTAACTCCGGAAGATTTTGTGATAAACAGGACAAGCAGATGCTTCTACAACGAGGCGCCTTACATCTACAGCGAAACAATATATGATGCCAACGATCATTCAAAGCCTGCGGATGAGGTTATAGTGAAACTTCTGAAGGAGGAAGAAACCACGTCTGAAGAGACAACTTCAGAGGAGACAACACCGGAAGAAACCTCAGGCGGAGATACTACGACTCCTGCAGAGGAGCCGTCTTCCACAGACTCCCCGGTCCCTCCGACAGGCGACTTTACCTCAGCAGTTCCTATGGGCGTTATGGCATTTGCAGCACTTGCAGGAATTCTTATCGCAGCCTCAAGGCTCAGAAAAAACAGATAACCTTAAGGCAGAACGCAGATTTTAAAAAGTCATTGTTTTCATCTTTTGAAAACAATGGCTTTTTTGACTTTTGTGTGACGATTTATTCTGACGGAGTGATAATATAAAGAAAAACAGCGCACGGGATTTTGCGCAGAGAAGTGTGAAAAATGGGAATACAAAGAAAAGGCTTCAAGAGCCGGGATCTGACTGAGGGAAGTATCGCCAAGCAGATACTTCTTTTTGCTATCCCTATAATACTCGGCCAGGTCTTTCAGAATCTGTACAACAGCGTCGACAGCATTGTAGTGGGAAACTTTGTGGGAACCACAGCCCTTGCAGCTGTGACATCTTCCAGTGATATAGCCAATCTCATCATAGGATTTTTCACAGGCCTTTCTACAGGTGCCGGTGTCCTTTTCTCAAGATATTTCGGTGCAAAGCAGCAGGAAAATCTGAAAAAAGCAATTCATACATCGCTGCTTCTGGCATCAATAATAGGTGTGGTCATGGCAATTATAGGTGTTATCGCCACACCGCTGTTCCTCAGGCTTGTAGGCTGTCCGGATGATGTTTACGGACAGAGCTCGGTTTACCTCAGGATCTATTTTATAGGTGTATTCTTTACCGCAATTTACAACGTGGCATCAGGTGTTTTAAGAGCAGTGGGCGATTCGCGCAGCCCGTTCTTATATCTGGTTATCGCCAGCGCGACAAATGTTGTTCTTGATATTGTCCTGGTGGCTCTTTTCGGTATGGGCGTTGAGGGCGTTGCAATTGCAACAATTGCCTCGCAGCTTCTTTCGTGTGTGCTTATTTTCCGGAATATGATGACCACGGAGGATGTTTACAGGCTTGAACTTAAGGAACTGAAGATAGACAGAATCGTTCTGAAAGAAGTTATGGTGCTGGGCCTTCCGGCAGCTGTCCAGTCATGCCTGATCAGTTTTTCAAATCTTTTCGTACAGAGATATATCAATGGCTTTGGCTCGGCGGCCATGGCAGGCACAGGGGCATCCAGGAAAATTGATAAGTATGCAGGCCTGATCTCACAGTCTATAGGTCTTTCCGTAACTACTTTTGTCAGCCAGAATGTGGGCGCCGGAAAGAAGGAGAGAGCATTCAGGGGAATCAGGGTGGTCACACTTATCTGCTTCATTTTTATCGCCGTCATAGGCACGCCTATCTACTTCTTCAGTGAATATGCAGTACGCATATTTACGCAGGATGAGGCTGCAATCCAATACGGCATAGCCATGCTTAAGGTCATGATGCCGCTTTATTTCATGCAGTCGCTGCACCAGATATTCTCAAATGCGGTGCGCGGTTTCGGAAGATCGCTGGCCACCATGTTTACCACGATACTGGGTCTTATTGTCTGCAGACAGATATTCCTTGCAATTGCATTTTCGATCACCAATAACATCCAACACGTTTACTTTGGATATCCGCTCGGCTGGACATGTTCAGCCCTCATGGCGTTCATCTATTATCTGGCGGTGATCCGCATTCCGTATAATAAACAGCATAAAGAAATGAACAGGAACGCAGTAGATCAGTAATACTGCCGATACCCTGCATGTATTGAAACCACTTTTTTACTTGTATTAAAGTGTGTATAATTATATCAAAAGAAAAACCATGTCTGAAAGGAAGGTAACATCATGAGGAAGGAAATGGTTGACATTAAAGGGCTTACAAAGGCAAGACGTCTGCTGTGGTTCGGCCCGCAGAATGCTGTAAGCTGCGCATACATGAAATTGCTCAGGGAGCATTTTGAAAACAGAAAGGTTTATGACTGCGATCCGTATATAGAGGTGTATCAGTTCCGTGATAATCTGTACGGACTTTTCCATCCGAACTGCGACGGTGCAGGCGATGTATGGATGTGGCTGACAATAGGTCCGGAGAAGTGTCTCCTGGTTGATACCGGTTACGGCCTTGGAGATCTGAAGGCTCTTGTTGACGAGATCTCAGGCGGAAAAGAAGTGATAGTTGTCAACACTCATGATCATTATGACCATGCTTTCGGAAACTGCCGTTTTGGAAGGGCATACTGCCATGAGGCTTTAAAGCCTTTAGTGGATCAGCAGAACGAACATATGTGGGATTATCTTTTCTATAAGGATACCGGAAAGAATATCTGGCTTGATTTTGAAAGAGAAGCCCTGCCTGAATTCAGGCCTTATGAGGTTATCGGTGTGCCGGATGGATACAAATGGGACCTTGGCGGCGGTTATGAGATTGAGCTTCTGAACTGCGGCGGCCATGGCGGACCGGGAGCTTCCATGTATCTGGATAAGCAGAATAAGATCCTGTTTACAGGTGACAATCTCTGCTCAGACATCTCCGGATGCGGAAATGTAAGCTATCCGATTGAAAACTGCTCGCTCTACAAGTTTAAGGAATTCCTGAAAAAGCTTGTTGAGACCAGACTTGATGATATTGACTGGGTGTTCCCGATGCACTTCATGTGCGATCTGGAAAACCGTGTGCTTATTGATATGCTGGAGGCACTGGAAGAGATTCTGAAGGATCCGGAGCACAACTATGATATGAGAATAGAAAGCAATTCATCCAGCAATCCGAACGCACCTAAGAGGGTACGTTATACAAAATACATTCAGGGATTCAGCAATATAGCATATTCAATCTCGGAGACTGAGCCGGAGATAAAACCGGCCGCAATAGCAGCACTTACTAAATAAAAGGACAGGGACGCAACATGAAAACAGAGGAACTGAAGAGCCTGCTGGGGATGCCGGGCACGAATTTCCACACGCACACAAAAAGATGCAAG
>JAZUFV010000115.1:0-11967 GCA_045640845.1 Lachnospiraceae bacterium | reverse complement strand
AATGCGGCATTGAGATTCCGCAGGACATTGCAGGAGTTCTTTTGGCAGGCATGCTCTCCGATACTGCCAATATGAAGGGCAAAGATGTTACCGCGCTGGACGAGGCTGCATTTGCCCGACTCAGGGAGATTTCCGGTATTTCTGACACAGACACTCTTTTTAACGGTATGCTGGAAGCAAAACTTTCCTACAAGGGAATGGACGATCTCGATATATTTTATTCGGATTACAAAGAATATGAAACCAACGGCGTCTTCTACGGCATCGGCGTTATTAAGGTTGCCCATTCGGATCAGGTCCCTGAGATGTCGGAACGTATGCTCCGCGTGGTAGGGAGTGAAGCGAAGAACAGCAAAATGGATGTACTGTTGTGTGAAGTGTATGATTCTGAATATTCTCTCGGCTACATAGGCTTCGCCGGAAAAGATATGGAGTTTACAGGAAAGTTTATGGATACTGCGTTTGGTGATGCCGGGGAAAAGCAGGGCGAATTCTATGCTTCCTCCCCAAGCCTGTCAAGAAAAACAGACATGCTTCCGCTGATTGACAGCAGTCTTAATGCTCTATTACATTAATACAGTTATGGGGACGGCTTTTAAAGCCGCCCCATGACACACGCCAAAAATTTATGCAGCTTATTCGGCAGAACCGGAAAAGAGCTGTATATATTCTTCTGCTTTAGGAGTAAGAAATTTCTTTGTATAGAGTGCCATCAGTTTTGTGACAACAGGAGACCTGCTGGAATTCATGCCCAAAGATGCGGCAATCCGGACGCGGCTGAAAGCTTTGAACTGAAGTTCATATTTTTTCAGCACATCTTCATCATCAGTATTGAAATACCTTTTCATCAGGATTGCCCAGATTTTCCGGCAGGTTTTCGGAGTAAGCATAGTGATCTTTTTAACTTTCATGCCAAGCACCGGTATTTTTGCCAGGAAATCCATGAGCATATATGAACCGCCAAGATCGAAAAAGCCGTTTCCGCGGCTGATGTCTGCCATGTCGATCAGCAGAAGTTCACCTTCGTCATCTATCATCACATTATTCGGATGATAGTCGCCGTGAACCATAACACGGCCTCTCGGAATGGAAGAAATTATGCGCTTCAGGGCTTCAGCATGTTCTTCCGGAATAAATGCCTTTGCCTTTTCGGCCCTTTCCAGATAAACATCGTGAAAATCCATATACAGGTCAGAAGAAGCTGCAGTTGTGTGGAGCGTGTGCAGCAGATCTGCAAACTTAATGCTGTATTCCTCAGTCTTTTCCGGATGCTTATTAAGAAAGCTGCCCAGAGTCATTCCGTTGATCATTTCAAACATAACGCCGTAACCCTGCTCGGTCTGTACGACATCATATGCAATTGCCGTGGGAATTCCGTGGACAAAGGCGTTGCGCGCATATTGCCTTTCATTTTCAATAACTTCAAGGGCACTGTGATCACGATATACCTTTATGATGGTGTCTTCACCGATCTGATATATGGTGCCGTGCCCGCCCTGACCGATTATCCTGCAGTCTTTTACAGAAACAAAACGGTACTGTTTTTTTATATCGATGAAATTATCAAATCCGTATGATGCCAATGTATCGCAGATACCGATTCGGGCATGGATTATGCTGATATCACGGTATTTTTTCTTCATCTCAAGAATCACATCAAGACCGTCTGCCGAGATATAGCGCAGGTTTTCGGCATCAAAACGGATGCGTGCCACAGCCGGATCAAGATTCCAGTTGATCCGGTCAAACACGTCAGGCGCATTCTTACGGTCTAAAAGCGATGGCAATTCAATTGTTAATTCGTCCCCGTTTCGGGAGATAATCAAATCTTCAGACATACAAGCCTCCGGATGTTATACTTTGCCGGAATTCCGGTAATATCCCAATGCCAGAAAAATGAAAAGGTAAGGCGCGGTATAGAATATGGTCACGCCGCTGAAGGAAGAAACCAGGTATGCAAAAGCCGTACAAAGGCTTATGGCCTGAAGATCCGTCAGCTTGCGGCGGTGCTTGAGGCCGCGGCCGAATATTGAAAATACAAAGCCCAGATAGAAGACCAGGGCCGGAATACCATGGTTTGAGGCATATTCCAGAAATTCATTGTGGACAGTGTTGTTTACATTACCGGTTGCCGCATTCAGCTGCTCGCGCATGCCCGCAAGTCCGTAGCCGAAAACCGGCTTGTCCTTAATGCATTGGATTGCCTGTCTCCAGAGCTTCATGCGCCCGCTTCCCAGGGAATCGCTGGCAGTCTGAAGATGCGGAAGAGAATCCCGGACAAGGTTCAGTGCACGTAGGTTTTTCAGGGCAGAGGTCAGCACAAAGCTTCCCTGAGCTGTATTCGGAATTATCAGGAATAGCTCAGCCCATAAAGCTCCTGCGGCAATTGCGATGACAAAACGTCCGAACCGCATCTTTCCGGTAAGACAGAAAACGACGATGAGGAAACCTTGAGTGACCAGAAGCGCAATCAGACATCCAAGCGTATCAGCAACCATCAGGGCTCCGAAAGAAAGCAGGGCCGTTCCCAGACACAAAAGCTGTACACGCAGGCATTCGCTCAGAATGAATACGCACTCGGCAAAGACACATACGACCAGCAGATAGTAAGAAAGGTGATTGCTGTTGTAAAAGATCAGGTTTTTGTGCGCCGGATCAAGCTGCATGGAAAAAGCAAAATAATCAATCAGGATATAAAGGCTGACTGCGGCTCCTACACCGAGAAAGGCCTTGAGAAAGATATGAATAAGCCTCTTTTTCTGAAGCAGCAGCGCCATGAAAAACATGACGATATAACAGAAGGTACAGATAAGTCCTGTACGTGATTTTTCCGATCCGATCACCGATTCGTAGACAAAACCGGTAACAAGTGTTGATACGAAGGCCCACAAAATAAATGCCGACAAAAAGCAGCCTGCCGGGTTCTTTCGAAACAGGTGCGGAGAAAAAGGAAAGGAAGCCTTTGAACTGCCGAAACACCACAAAAGCATTATCAGCAGAAAGAATCCCGAAGCCCAGAAAATGTAATCGCGCCAGCCGCTCCACAGAGGATTGCCCGGGAAAACAGCCAGACGCAGGGCATTAAGAACAGGAAAGACGGCATATATGACAAGAATGGCTGTCACATAATATTCTGCCGCAGCAGGCAGACCGATATTTTTATGCAGTAAATCTTTTAAAGCTGTTTTCATATTCCTGTATTTTCCGAAGCAATCTGAAATTTGCTCCGGCGTTTTCCGGAGCGGACTACCATAGTCCATTATACGAAGCACTGACAGGGAAGGCAACTTTTTCTCCGGAAGTGCACTTCTTCTTTTTATGCCGTGCGGAAGATAAGGGGGAGACCGATTTATAGATCCGGATAAAAAAGGGTTGACTTGGAGTAAAGAACGGTATATATTTCAACTGTATTAATACGAATAGTACAGTTGGTACAGAAACCGAAAGGAGGATAAATTGTTTTCAGTAGACGCAATGTCCCGGACACCGGTATATGAACAGATCATTGACCAGGTTGAAAAGTTTGTGACCGTGGGGATCCTTAAGAAAGGCGATCAGCTTCCGTCTGTAAGGAGCCTTTCACTTGAACTTTCCGTAAATCCGAATACGGTACAGAAAGCATTCAATGATCTTTTCGGCAGGGGGATAATCATATCAGTTCCGGGAAAAGGAAGCTTCATCAGCCCGGAAGCGAAAAGTATTATTAATGATAAAAACAGGGAGAAAACCGAAGATTTCAGACTGCTTGCAAGAAAGCTGATGCTTGCCGGCATGTCAAAGGACCAGCTTGACGCCATTATCGCCGAAGAGGCAGAGGACATCAGGCAGGGGAAAAATTAACGGAGGATACTTCAGATGATAGAAGTCAGAAATCTCACAAAAAGATTTGACGATTTTACAGCTCTTGAAAATATCAGCTGCACAATACAGGATAACTGTATTTACGGAATGGTGGGTTCAAACGGAGCCGGAAAATCCACTCTGCTCAGAGTTCTTGCAGGGGTTTATAAGCAGAACTCGGGGACAGCAACTATGGATGGCAAACCGATATGGGAAAATCCGGAAGCAAAGTCACGGATAGCATATGTTTCGGACGAGCTTTACTATCTGGGCGGAGCCACAATGGAACGGATGGCCCTGATGTACGGATCCCTTTATCCGTATTTTGACCGGGATAAATTCAACCGCCTGGCAAACACGCTGGGACTTGATACAAAGAAAAACCTGGGGATGTTCTCAAAGGGCATGCGCCGCCAGAGCATGACCATACTGGCGCTTGCCGCAAACCCTTCGTATATTTACTTTGACGAGACATTTGACGGTCTTGACCCGGTAATAAGAAATTACGTTAAGAAGCTTATCGTTGATGAAATGTCAAGCCGCGGTGCCACGGCCATAATCACCAGCCACTCATTAAGGGAGCTTGAAGACACCTGCGATCAGCTGGCACTGATCCATAAAGGCGGAATAGTTCTTGAAAGTGACATCGAACAGATGAAGACAAGCCGGTTTAAAGTTCAGATAGCGTTCAATAAAGAATTCGGGCCGGAAGATTTCAGGGATCTGGATGTGACTATGTTCAAAAAGAACGGGTCAGTGGCCAATATGATAATCAACGGAAACAGGGAAGACACAGTCACAAGGCTTAAAAATATGAATCCGGTAATACTGGATGTGCTTCCGCTTTCGCTGGAAGAGATCTTCACTTATGAGATGCAGGCATTAGGATACGCCTTTGACGTGGACAGCGATGCAGAGAAAGGAGGAAGGTAAAATGAAACATCAGATCATTTCAAAAGGACTTTATGTTGAAGGCCTCAGAAAAATAAAGATCCCTTCAATCATTTTCCTTGCACTTGTTGCCCTTACACAGCTGGCGGTTCCGCTTTTCAGCGCTCTTGAGATGCTTTTTGACGGCTTCCAGAGTGCAACAGTCGTAGGGCCTTCGGAGATAATGAACGTTGCAATGCTCATACCTTTCCTTTACACCCCTATTCTGGGCCTGGTGGAATTTTTCTCTTTCAACAAAAGGGGATCATCCGATTATTACCTGTCACTCAGCTATACCAGAACATGCATTTATTTCAGCTGGGCACTTTCGGTATTTACAATTTCTGCTGCGCTTATAATCATTGCCGGCCTTATGGGATACGGTGCAATGGCCCTCTTCCCGTCTTTATATATCCTGCAGATAAACGGGCTGGCTGATGTGCTGCTTTCATTCCTGGCTGCAGCAGTATTTGCCATCAGCGCTGTGCTGATAGCCGTAAGCATAACGGGAACTTTTATTTCAAACCTCGCCAGCATGCTGGCTGTAATGTTCCTTCCAAGGCTGATACTTGTCCTTATAAGAGAGATCATCGTTAACATGAGCCAGCTGGCAGATACAAACTTCTTTGCCCAGTGGCTGGGGATTTATTACAACCAGTACTCAGGCGGCATAGTCACATTCTTCCTGGGATTGCTTTCTCCTTCAAAGACATGGCAGGGAGATATAGGGCCGGATGTTTATACTTTGCTTCTTGCCCTGGCACAGGTGGCCCTGGGAGCTCTTCTCTTTAAGATAAGAAGAAGCGAGACTGCGGGAAGAAGCTCATCAAGCCGCATGGTACAGCATATAGTAAGAGTGGCCATTACGCTGGCGATATCTCTTTTAGGAACCATGTTTATTGTTGAAGGCGTAAGCGAAGTTGCCGGAGTCATCATATATCTGCTGGCAGTAATAGCATTTTTCGCATACGAGATAATCACAACAAAGAAATGGAAAAACCTGCTTAAGGCGCTTCCTTCATTAGCTATTGTTGTGGGACTTAATATAGCAGTATGGCTTGTGGCGGTGATCATAAGCAAGGCTCTGATATATCAGAATATTTCTGCGGACAGCATCAGGGCGGTTAGGGTCATCAGAGCTGAAAGTTTTTCATCGTCCTTTATTTCACCTACATTTGAAGGTGAAGATTATTTCTGCCAGCTTAGTGCCGATGTGGAACTGAAAGACAGAGAGGCAGTTGAAACTGTGGCACAGGCGCTGAAGACAGATCAGGAAAACATAAGAAACAACAGTTACGACATACCGTGGAGCAGCGCGGGCAACGGGCCGGGAAGAACCCCGATGACATTTGGCCTGAAGACCGGATCGGGTTATACATACAGAAAGATAACCCTGTCGGACGAACAGCTGCTGACCATCGATTCATGCCTGACAAGATCTGAAGATTTCAGGGAAAAATATATGACCCTGCCTGAACCGGTGCCGGAAAGCTTTGTTGTCGTCCCTGACCGGATGGGAAACTTAAGCATGCTGTACGGAAATCTTGACAGAAGCAGCATAAAGGAAATAATGGACAGCCTGCAGACCGAGATAGATAATATGGGCTTTGATGCATGGTATGAATACAAGAATGGAGATGCCGCGTACTCAACGGTTTTAGTCCGTTATTCAGAAAATTCTGCCGAAAGTCAGATGATATACGTACCGGTAAACCCAGAGCTCTTCCCTCAGACATTCAGGATGATAATGAGGCTGGCAACAAAGTATTGTGTTGAAACCGCGGGATCCCGAGAAGGTCTTAAACTGGCTATGGATAATCTGGATGATCTGATTCATCACAAAAATGAAAGCTGGATAATGGCAAACGTAACCATATGCAGTGAAGACGATGCCGGAAACATCGGATGGGGGCAGTATTTTGATGTTCTGACGGAAGGCGTTTTCTGGGAAGTAGGCGAAAAGCAGTACGGGCCGGAAGACTTTGAAAAGCTGATAAATGATGGCCTTAACTCTAATGAACTGCCTGCGGAGAACAGCTTTGTATTTGTGGAATACAGTGGCTGCCTTCCTGACGGAGAATTCCGGGAAGGAAATGTTCTTCTTCCTCTTTGCGGGGACAAGGCAAAATGACCTTGACGGCACGTAAAAAATACATATAAAAAAGTATGAGGCACTTGGAAAAGTGCCGCATTTTTTGTATAATTACTGATTAAGAAATTTAAGGAATCCACACAGGAGGATACGGACATGAGCAGAGCGGATCAGATATTTGTAGACATGTGCAGTGACATACTCGCAAACGGTGTCAGCACCGAAGGCGAGAAGGTGCGCCCTCACTGGGAAGACGGAACACCTGCATATACCATCAAGAAATTCTGTCAGGTTAACAGGTACAATCTGGCTGAAGAATTTCCGGCGATCACCCTGAGGAAGGTCCCGATCAAGAGCTGCACAGATGAAATGCTCTGGATATGGTCAAAGAAATCCAATAAGGTTTCCGAGCTTGGCTCAGCCGTATGGGATGAATGGACAGGAGAAGACGGAACCATCGGCAAAGCCTACGGCTATCAGATGAGCGTTAAGCATCAGTATGCCGAGGGCATGTTCGACCAGGTAGACAGGGTCATTTACGATCTTAAAAACAATCCGTTCAGCCGCCGTATCATGACAAACATATATGTTCATCAGGATCTTCATGAGATGAATCTTTACCCGTGTGCTTATTCAATGACATTCAATGTAACCACACGTCCGGGCAGCGACAAGCTGGTGCTCAACGGCATTCTGAACCAGAGATCACAGGATATCCTGGCTGCAAATGCATGGAATGTGGCCCAGTACAGCGTGCTGCTTCACATGATGGCAAGGGAATGCGATATGGAAGTGGGCGAATTTGTTCATGTTATTGCCGACTGCCACATCTACGACCGTCACATCCCGATGATCAAAGAACTTATCAGCCGCGAACAGTTCCCGGCACCAAAGCTCTGGCTCAATCCGGAAGTTAAGCACTTCTATGATTTCACAAAGGATGATGTCCGCCTGGATGATTACACATTCGGTCCTCAGATCAAGGACATTCCGGTTGCCATTTAAGGAGAAAAATGAAAGCTATAGTTGCTGTTGATGAAAACTGGGGAATAGGAAAAAACGGCGGGCTTCTTTTAAGCATACCTGAGGATATGAAGTTTTTCAGGACAGTAACAAAAGATGCCATAGTCGTTATGGGCAGAAAGACCCTGGATAGTTTCCCCGGCGGACGTCCTTTGAAAAACAGGGTAAATGTTGTGCTTACAAGGGATGTGAATTTCACCCGTGAGGGGACAGTTGCCCTGCGGGATGTTGAAGAACTGAAAAAATTCCTTGATAAGCAGGATAAGGACAAAGAGGTCTTTGTCATCGGAGGCGGAAGCATATACCGCCAGCTCATCGATCTTTGCGATACGGCTTATGTTACAAAGATATATAAAAAGTTCGATTCTGACACATTCTTCCCGAATCTGGATGAGAATCCCGAGTGGTTTATATCGGAGGAAAAAGTGCAGGAACCGTATGTTTCCGAAAGTGGAGAAAGCATTGACTATAGCTTTGTTACATATGAAAAAAGTTGACTTTCAGCAGTTTTTTCCTATAATTAGTTTTTAATTGTTATTTTTTGGGGGATATATTTATGGAAAACAGAGAACGTCTCGGAACACGTTTGGGATTTATTCTTTTAAGTGCGGGATGTGCCATCGGATGCGGTAATGTATGGAAGTTTCCTTATCTTACCGGTCAGAACGGAGGAGGCGCGTTCGTACTTATTTATCTTATTTTCCTGGTAATTCTGGGAATTCCTGTAATGACTATCGAGTTCTCGCTCGGCCGTGCAAGCCAGAAGAGCCCGATAAAAATGATCACAGTGCTTCAGCCGAAGGGCAGACACTGGGGCTTTTCAGGAATCATTTCATTTCTGGGCAACATACTGCTTATGATGTTTTATACCGTAGTATGCGGCTGGTTCCTGAACTTCTTCGTCAATTTTGTAACAGGCAAATATGCAGGTCTTGATAATGAAGCAAGCGGAAATCTTTTCGGAAATATGCTGTCAGACCCATGGCAGAACGTAATTTTCATGCTTATCGTCTGCGTGCTGGGATTCTTTGTATGCTCATTCAGTCTTCAGAAGGGCCTTGAGAGAGTAACAAAATATATGATGATCATACTGCTTGTGCTGATGGTGGTACTTGCGGTTCATTCTTTCACTCTTTCAGGAGCGGGAGAAGGTCTGGAATTTTATCTGAAGCCTGATTTTACAAAGCTCACGTGGTCGACTGTAAATGCAGCCATGAACCAGGCATTCTTCACACTCAGCCTTGGTATAGGTTCAATGGCGATATTCGGAAGCTACCTTGACAAAAACCGTGCTCTTTTGGGTGAATCCGTTAACGTAATCATCCTTGATACATTTGTTGCCATAGTTGCCGGACTTATTATCTTCCCTGCAACGGCAACGTTCGGAATTGATGCAGGTGCGGGCCCTGGACTTATTTTTGCAACACTGCCTACCATCTTCAATAACATGGCCGGCGGACGTATATGGGGTTCCCTCTTCTTCCTGTTCATGACATTTGCGGCATTCTCCACAGTCCTTGCCGTATTTGAAAATATCCTTGCAATGGTGCGCGATATCACCGGATGGGGACGTGTAAAGGGATGCATAGCCTGCGGTCTGGGAATGATGCTGCTTTCACTGCCGTGCGCCCTTGGCTTCAATGTATGGAGCGGTTTCGTTCCATTTGCTCCGGGATCATCATTCCAGGATCTGGAAGACTTCCTGGTAAGCAACCTTGCACTTCCTATCGGCTGTCTGATCTTCACCTTGTTTGCAACATGGAAGTTCGGCTGGGGCTGGGACAAATTTGTGGAGGAAGCAAACAGCGGAAAAGGTCTGAAGGTGAAAAAATGGATGAAGCCTTACATGCAGTTTGTGCTTCCTGCAATAATCATCATTGTTCTTGTTGCGGGTCTTATAACCTTCAGCTGGAAGTAAATTCGGATATTCAGAGGGCCGCTTTTACGGGCGGCTCTTTTTCTTTGCCTGCACCCGCATTTTGCTTCTGCAGGACCGGGATGGTCATGTTTTCTATCTGAAAATGCCTTATTTGAGGGTTTATATAGAAAGGTCGGTGCTGCTGATTTCGCCACATTGAGTCCGGTATGTGATATAATCCGGATATGGAAAAAAGTTGCAGAATTAAATATGAACAGATTACAAAGACACTTATCGGACGGCAGCTTACCGTCTCTGTGATGGAAAGCTGTACCGGCGGTCTGGTCTCATCTCTGATAACCGATACAGAAGGTTCATCGGCAGTTACAAAAGGCGGATTTGTAACGTACAGCAATGAGGCAAAGATTGCTGCCGGAGTTCCGAAAGAAGTGATAGACAGCTTCGGGGTCTATTCAAAAGAAACGGCCCGGGCTATGGCGGAGGCAGCAAGGGCAGCTTTTGATGCAGACTTTGGCCTAGGCATTACGGGAAGCATGGCAAATGCAGACCCGGCGAACCCTGACAGCGTTCCGGGAAAGGTATTTTTCTGCATCAGCCAAAAAAACGGAGATGCAGTTCGGGTGACCCTGAACGGGATAAATGCAGATACCCGGTATGAAGGAAAGCTTATGGTTGCTGAAAGAATTGCCGACGAATTTATGAAACTGCTTGATCAATAATGAAAGGAGGTTTTTATTTTGGATAAACCTACAAACGTAGATCTTCAGGTGAATAAGGGAATGCTGGAGATGATACTGCCGCACAGGACACCGATGCTGCTTGCAGATGAAGGCCGCATAGGCTTTGATGATGATAACAGGGCAATTGTTGCCGAATCAAAATTTTACATAGACCCGGAGTGGGAAGTAATGAAGGGCCATTTCCCGGAAGCACCTGTGATGCCGGGAAATCTGATAACGGAAGCACTGGCTCAGTGCGCAGACCTGATGATCATGTCGGAGCCTGAAAATGAAGGAAAGCTGCCGATGCTGGTGGCCACACAGATGCGCTTCATACGCCCGGCAGTTCCGGAGGAGACTCTTTTGTGCAAAGCCGAAATCATACAGACTTTTGACGATGGCTTATATGACTGCGGCGTAAGCGCACAGGTGGGAGATGAAAAAATAGCACAGGGCATGCTTACCCTGTGCGTAAGATAAAACGCAAGTTTTTTATGCAAAGAAGAAGAAACGGCGTCTGCGTCTTGCAGGCGCTTTTCCACGGTCTCCCAGTTTTTTTATAAGACCGGGGCCGTTTTCTATAAGCCATTTACGGCAGGAATCATAATCGGGCATCAGCTTATAAACTTCGGCATAAAAAGCTTTTGAATGGTTCATTTCCTTAAGATGGCAGAGCTCATGCACAACAACACTGTCAAGTACTTCCGGCGGAGCCAGCATCAGGAGACAGTTGAAGTTGAGATTGCCCTTTCCGGAGCAGCTTCCCCAACGTGACCTCTGATGGCGTATATAAATCTTTCCGTATTCAACACCTGCCAGTCCGGCAAAAAATTCCACCCGTCCCGGGATAACATTTTTTGCAGCCTTTGTAAGCTCTTTAAGTTCCTCATCGGTTAAAATATCCGGCATCCGTAAACCGCCTTTACCTTTTATGAGGGAATTATACATTAAGAAGGCCGCACTCAGCAACAGCCTTACCCATGCGGCACCGGGCGGTTAATATTTCCTTTTGGGAATAGTCAAAATAATTTGTGTATTGAAATATGTTGTGTCAAAATCTAGTCTGTAAAAAAATAAGATAAAGGAATAAATAAATGGAAACAAGATTATCAATCATCCCTTTGGGATTTGGCTTTAAGATGTTTCTGCATGAGCCGGCAGACCCGGCAGACAGAAAGCCGGTGGCATTTGTATGTATTCATTCGGACGGAGACTATTCCGATTTTCCTTCCTGCAGCCAGCTTTCAAAAAGAGGCTTCAGCGTGCTCGGGGGAAGAGTAAGCAAACCTGAAGGAACCATGGAGAGCAAGCTCCTTGATGTGAAAAAAGCAGTTGAAGCAGCAAGAAAGCTTCCGGGAATAGAAAAAGTATTACTTATAGGCCACAGCGGCGGCGCAACACTCATGAGCTGCTACCAGAGCGTGGCTGAAAAAGGCGCGCAGATCTATCACACAGAAAAGATGATAGTTCCGCTTGAACTTGAG
>JAZUFV010000114.1:0-7028 GCA_045640845.1 Lachnospiraceae bacterium | reverse complement strand
TGACAATGGAGCCGTCGGAGCCTCTTGAGAGGGGAACATATTCCATGATAGGGTCACGGCTGATGACAACGCCGGCAGCATGCATGGAAGCGTGCCGCGGAAGGCCTTCAAGTCTTTTTGCCATATTGATCAGATAGCGTATCTGGCCATCGGTTTCATAAGCCCTGGCAAGCTCGGCGTTTGCCTTAAGTGCCTTGTCGATTGTTATATTCAGTTCATTCGGAATCATTTTGGCGATCGCATCAACCGCTCCGTACGGCATATCAAGCACACGTCCCACATCGCGGATGACATTCTTTGCAGCCATCGTGCCGAAGGTGATTATCTGAACCACCTTGTCCCTGCCGTATTTTTCCGTAACATAATCAATAACCTCGCCCCTTCTTTCATAGCAGAAATCCACGTCTATATCCGGCATGGATACACGCTCAGGGTTGAGGAACCTCTCAAAAATGAGGCTGTATCTTATCGGGTCAATATCGGTGATCTCAAGGCAGTAGGAAACAATGCTGCCTGCCGCGCTTCCACGCCCCGGCCCGACCATGATCCCGTTGCTTTTCGCATAATTTATGAAATCCCAGACAATAAGGAAGTAATCCACATATCCCATCTGCTTGATGGTATCAAGTTCAAAATGCAGGCGTTCCTCGTAATCCCCGTAGTTTTCGTATCTTTTTCTGAGGCCCTCCTCGCACAGCTTTTCCAGATATTCCTCTGCCGTGAACGGCGCCGGGACATCGTATTTAGGGAGCTTCTGTACGCCAAACTCAATCTCCACATTGCATCTTTCGGCAATCTTCATTGTGTTTTCAACAGCCTGCGGTGCATACGGGAAAAGAGCCGCCATCTCTTCAGGGCTCTTCAGATAGTACTGACCGCCCTCGTATTTCATGCGGTTCTCATCGCTCAGCCTCTTGCCGGTCTGGATGCAAAGAAGGATATCATGAGCTTCAACATCACTGTCATATGTATAATGGACATCGTTTGTGCAGACAAGCGGAATATTCTCCTCCTCACTCATCCTGAGAAGCTGGGAGTTGACCATTTTCTGTTCCGGTATTCCGTGATCCTGAAGTTCAAGGAAGAAGTTCCCCTCACCGAATATTTCCTGAAGATGCAGGGCCTCCTCACGCGCCTCAGCATAAAGGCCCCTGCCTAAGAATCTCTGTACAACGCCTGCAAGACATGCAGAAAGAGCTATCAGCCCCTCGCTGTACTTTTCAAGTATTTCATAGTCCACACGCGGCTTGTAGTAGAAGCCGTCAGTAAAACCGTGGGACACTATTTTCATCAGATTGTGATAACCGGTATCGTTTTCCGCCAGCAGCACAAGGTGGTAATATCTGTCCTCGCCCTGCACATTCTCGCGGTCAAACCGCGATCCGGTGGTCATATATATCTCGCAGCCTATGATCGGCTTGATTCCCGCCGCTTTTGCTGCACGGTAAAAATCTATCACTCCGTACATCGCACCGTGGTCCGTAATGGCAAGCGAATCCATCCCAAGCTCTTTTGCCCGGGCCACCATCTCGCCAATCTTTCCGGATCCGTCCAGAAGACTGAACTCCGTATGCACATGGAGATGAGTGAAATCCATCAGTCCTCTTTACCGCTGAGATATTTTTCTATTTCGTCTGCTGCCTTTTCCTCATCCGGGCCTTCCGTCTGAAGAACAACTGTCTTATTTGAGCCGATACCCAGGCTCAGCATGCCCATGATGCTCTTAACATTTACTTTCTTGCCGTCATAGGAAATGCAGATCTGGCTGTCAAATCCGCAGGCCATCTGAACCAGCAGAGCCGTCGGGCGTGCCTCAAGTCCCTTTTCAAGCTTAACCGTAACTTCTCTTTCGATCATTTTTTTCTCCTTATTTTTATGTCCTCAGCCTTGACGCCGTCTCGGCTATCTTCCTGAACCGGTGGTTTGCCCCGCTCTTTCCTACGGGAGGTGTGCACATGGCTGCAATCTCCTCAAGTGTTGCATCGGGATTTGCCAGCCTCACCCTGCATATGTCTTCAAGTGAAGGCTCAAGGGTTTCAAGGCCCATTACTTCATCTATAAGTTCTATATCTTCAATCTGCTTCATCGCAGCTGAAAGTGCTTTATTGATGTTGGCCGTATCGCAGTTTATTTTTCTGTTTACGGCACCGTTAATCTCTTTTTCTATACGGGCGTTCTCAAAGGTCATCAGGGCGGTATGCGCCTCAATAACATTCAGGGCTGTGGCTATCTCCTCGCTGTCCTTAAGATAGGCGATGTATCTGCCTCTTCTTTCGGTCACTTTAGGGAAAACATCAAATTCCCCAAATAATCCGCTGATAAAATCCGCAGTTCCTTCATCAGGGGCCGATATCTCAAAGTGATAATCCTTGAGCGGCGAATTTACGGTACCGGCCGCAATAAATGCGCCCCTTAAGAATGCCCTTTTTGCTTCTGCTTTTCCCGTTATCTTTTCAAGTGATTCCGCCTTGTTGATCTCGCCGCCGATATTAAAGGTCTTCCTTGTGTCCGCAAAACCGTCATATATATATCTGCCGCTTCCGGCGTCCCACTTTACATTCTTCCCCGCAAGCATCATCAGTGCCGCAAGCTCGGCCTTTCTTGCAGGACCGGACTTGCTGTAATGCTCAAGAAGCTCCGCTTTTACGTCCTGTGAAAATGACATTTAAAGCACCTTTATCTCACATTCAAGCTCAACGCCGAATTTTTCCTTTACATTCCTCTGGATGAGTTTTGTAAGTCCCAGCACATCAGTAGCCGTTCCCTGCCTGTCATTGACAATAAATCCGCAGTGCTTTCTTGAAACGCTCACTCCGCCCACTCTTTGGCCGGCCATGCCTGCATCTTCAATAAGCTTTCCTGCATAATAGCCTTCCGGACGTTTGAAAACCGAACCGCAGCTTGGAAGATCCAGCGGCTGCTTTGCGGCTCTCTGACTTTCAAGGTCATCCATTCTTGCCCTTATCTCAGCCTTGTCCTTAGGGAAGAGTTTTATCTTTACTTCAGCAATATACTTTGTTCCGTCAGCAAATGAACTTGTTCTGTAGCCAAATCCGCATTCGGAAGTTTCTGTAAGCTCTCCGTTTTCATCATATACAGCAACGCTTTCCACAACATCGCTCATCTCGCTGTCATAAGCACCTGCATTTCCGGCAACAGCTCCGCCTATGCTTCCCGGAATGCCGCTGGCAAATTCAAAGCCGCCAAGGCCTGCTTCCCATGCAGCTTCTGCAATCTGTTTGAGGCCTGCTCCTGCCCGGGCTGTGATAACATCTCCATCCACGGTGATCTTATTCATCTTCTGAGTCTGGATGATCGCTCCCCTGAAGCCCGCATCTTTAACAATGACATTTGAAGCGTTTCCCAGAACACGGAAGTTCTCACCTGCCTCTTTAAGTGTTTTTATGACAAAGCCAAACTGCTTTTTACATTCAGGTGTGAAGTAGTAATCTGCCGGTCCGCCAACCTTCATTGTTGTGTGCGGAGCCATCTCCTCGTTCTTAAGTGCATTTTCTTCACCGATCTCGTTTCTGATCTGTTCAAAAAATCTTTCTTCCATCATCTTCTCCGTTTACTTAGTCTGTATATTGTTTGAAACGCGGTCGCACATCTCCTGCGCTGCGTTATATCCCATCTTCTTCTGCCTGTTGTTGACCGCCGCCGTCTCTATGATGATGGCAAGGTTCCGGCCGGTGCTGATAGGGATGGTATGGCGCACGATCTTAACTCCGAGGATATTTGCGTATTCCTCATTAAGTCCCAGACGGTCATAGTTGCTGTGCTTATCCCACTCCTCAAGGTTTATGATCATATCGATCGGTGCCTTATCACGCACACTTACAACTCCGTAAAGGGATTTGACATCAACAATGCCGATGCCCCTCAGCTCCGCAAAGTGGCGGGTCAGCTCAGGTGCCTGCCCCATAAGCAGGGAATCGCCTACCTTTGAGACCTCAACAAGATCATCGGCTACAAGACGGTGTCCCCTCTTGATAAGCTCAATGGCTGTCTCACTTTTTCCTATTCCGGATGAGCCCGTTACCAGGATTCCTTCACCAAATACATCAACAAATACTCCGTAAAGAGTAACTCTCGGTGCCAGCCGCTCGTTTATCCAGCGCACCATATCAACCATCACACCTGAAGTGCTCTGCTTTGTAAAGAGCACCGGCATGCCGTACTTCCTTGCGGTATCCAGAAGTTCAGGAAAAACCGTAATGCCTCTGGCAATGACCACTGCAGGTATGCCCGCTTTGCACAGGCGGTTGAACTTTTCAAGGCGTTCCTCGTGGGTTTTGTTCTTGAGGTAGTCCTCTTCAGCGCCCCCGAGTATCTGGATCCTCTCACGGTCAAAGTACTCCTCTATGCCGGCCAGGAAAAACTGCGGCCTGTTTACGTTTCTGTGGATGACCTTAACTTTTTCAAGATCTATCTCCGGTGTCAGGTTCTCAAGGTTGATCGCCTCGGCAACGGCAGCCATGGTAACGTAAGGGTTCTTATTTTCTTTTCCCATCAAGTCAGTTTCAGTCATTTTTTCACATCTTTCGGTCTCGTTTTTATGCTGATATTCTATCATCTGGCAGCAAAGAATTCCACAACTGCTTCCGCTGCTTTTGCATTCATTCCCTCAACCTGCGCTATCTCCTCCACGCCGGCTTCCTTTATCCTGTCGATCGACTTAAAGTGCCTTATGAGAGCAAGTCTCCTCTTCGGCCCTATGCCCGGAATATCATCAAGAACTGACTTCACCTGTCCCTTGCTGCGCAGCTGTTTGTGATACTCGATGGCAAATCTGTGCGTCTCATCCTGGATCCTTGTAAGCAGTTTAAAAGGCTCGCGGCTTCTGTCCATCTCATACTCACGGCCGTTGTAAATAAGGCCTCTGGTTCTGTGATGGTCATCCTTTATCATTCCCGCAACAGGAACGTCAAAATCATCCCCCATGGCTTCAAGCACGGCGTTCACCTGGCCTTTGCCGCCGTCTATCAGAACCAGATCAGGCCTTGCCCATTCACTGTGGCCAAACCGTCTTTTCAGCACTTCCGCCATGCTGGCGTAATCATCGGGGCCTGTAACAGTTTTTATTTTAAACTTGCGGTAGTCATTTTTCTTCGGGCGGCCTTCTTCATATACAACCATGGAGCCGACCGATTCATATCCCGCCGTATTGGAAATATCATATGATTCCATCCTGTGCGCATAGTTGATTCCCAGCATTTTTGAGATTTCACTAACAGCGCCCTTTGTGCGCAGTTCCTCTCTTTTGGCTTTCTCTTTGTCCTGTTCCATGGCGATCCGGGCATTTTCTTCCGCCAGTTCTATCATCTTTTCTTTTTTGCCCTTTTTAGGAATCACCAGCTGCACCTTGTGGCCGGCCTTCTTTGAAAGCCATTCTTCAATTGCCTCTGCATCATCAATCCCCTCAGGAAGATGAATCTCAGACGGCAGGAACGGCGTACCCGAATAATACTGTTTTATGAAGCTTCCTATGATCTCCGCGCTGCTTTCCTCAGGCGCAGCCTTGAGCAGGAATTTTTCCCTGTCCAGGAGCTTTCCGTTTCTTATAAAGAAAACCTGCATGATCGCATCAAATCCGTTGACCGCCAGTCCCAGAACATCCCTGTTGTCGTTTGGATCGTATTCCATCTTCTGATTCTGTGTAAGGTTCCTTGCGCTTGCCAGCAGTTCCTTGTATTGCCCCGCTTTTTCATATTCCATCTCAGCAGCGGCATCCATCATCTTTCCGGTAAGATAATCAATGAGTTCCTTCGCATCCCCCTCAAGGAAATGTCTTACTTTCTGAACCCTTTCCATATAGTCTTCCCTGCTTATCAGGCCTGTGCAGACACCGTCGCATTTTCCTATATGATAATTAAGGCATGGCCTTTCCTTTCCGAAGTCACGCGGAAAAACCTTGCTGCAGGTGCGCAGCCCGTATACTTCCTGAAGGAGCTGTATCATCTCATTCAGGCTCACACCTGTCGGATATGGTCCGTAATATTTATCGGGTCCTTTTTTCACTTTTCTGGTTATGAGAAGTCTCGGATAATCCTCGCCCAGAGTCAGCTTAAGGTAAGGGTATGTCTTGTCGTCCTTAAGCATGGTATTGTAGCGTGGGCGGTTTTCCTTTATCAGGTTATTTTCAAGTATCAGTGCCTCAACCTCACTGTCGGTCACAATGTACTCAAACCATGAGATGAGAGATACCATTTTTTCAATCTTCGGCGAGCGTGTGCGGCCTTTGTCAAAGTACTGCCTGACACGGTTTTTAAGTATCTTTGCCTTCCCGATGTAAATGATCTCTCCCAGCTCATTATGCATCAGGTAAACGCCCGGCTTTCCCGGCAATTTCTTCAGTTCGTCTTCAATAATAAAATCTGCCATGTATTCATTTTAACAAGAGGCTTCCTGTTTGGGTAGTATATTTGGTTGCCCTTTGGAAAATTTCATATTATAATATTCATGCTTTTGACAAGTACATGAATATGGAGATAAATTATGAAGAAAATAATTGCCGTTATGGCATGTGTATTATTAAGTGCAGTCCTTCTCTGCTCATGCGGTTCTGAGGAGCCGAAAGAAGAGACCACCGCAGCAAATGATGCCGCTGTAGTTGGTACATGGACTGAGGAATTCTTTGATTCAGGTTTCATTTTCAATGCAGACGGAACAGGCACAGATACATTCTGGGACCTCACCTTCACTTACACCGCAGTTGAAGGCAACCTGATGCTCATCTATGACACCGAGCTTTACGGTGCCTCAAATTACACTTATTCAGTCAGCGGCAACCAGCTTACAATGACCAGGATTGATACAGAAGAGACCGATACGATCACCTATACAAAGGCCGGCACGGAAGCACCTGCCGAAGGTGAATCTTCTGCTGATGGCGAAGCTCCGGTTGATGGCGCTCCACTTGGTGCTGCCGGTCCTATGGATGGCGAGGCGCCTGTTGACGGCGAAGGCGATGCCGACTGATTCCGCATTATAAGACAAATACAAAAACCTCCCCGTAATTCGGGGAG
>JAZUFV010000113.1:0-15285 GCA_045640845.1 Lachnospiraceae bacterium | reverse complement strand
TACCTGCTCAACAGTTACTTCACCTTCAACAACAGCTGTAAGGATTGTAGTTGAACCTGTAGGTACAGGAACACGCTGAGCTGAGCCGATGAGCTTGCCCTTAAGTTCAGGAATAACAAGACCGATAGCCTTTGCAGCGCCTGTTGAGTTTGGAACGATATTGATTGCAGCTGCACGTCCGCGTCTCTTGTCGCCTTTTCTGTGCGGTCCGTCAAGGATCATCTGGTCGCCTGTGTAAGCGTGGATTGTTGACATGATGCCTGACTTGATAGGAGCAAGGTCATTAAGAGCCTTTGCCATAGGAGCGAGGCAGTTTGTTGTGCATGAAGCAGCTGAGATGATATCATCATCCTTGCTGAGTGTTTCATGGTTAGTGTTATATACGATTGTAGGAAGATCATTTCCTGCAGGAGCAGAAATGATAACCTTCTTAGCGCCGGCATTGATATGAGCCTGGGACTTTTCCTTGCTTGTGTAGAAACCTGTGCACTCAAGAACTACATCGATGTCAAGTTCTTTCCAAGGAAGGTTGTTGGCATCAGCTTCTTTGTAGATTTCAATTTCAGTTCCGTCTACGATGATGGAATGATCTGTGTTTGAAACCTTGTCAGCAAGTGCATAGCGTCCCTGTGATGAATCATACTTTAAAAGATAAGCAAGCATGTCAGGGCTTGTAAGGTCATTGATTGCAACGATTTTAAAGCCTTCAGCTCTGAACATCTGTCTGAAAGCCAGACGGCCGATGCGTCCGAATCCGTTAATGGCAACTTTTACTTCCATTTTTATCTCCTCTGAACAAAAAAATATATTTTTACTAATAGAAAAATTTTATGCCCTTCACGCTCTCAAATCCATATTGCAACTTTTCCAATTTTTCCCTGTATTGACAACGTTTTTTGCGCATTTCCACAAACAAAGCCTATTATGCAAAAAAGTGAGCAGCATTGACGCGCTTACAGAATGAATGCTAAATTGATTAAATACTGATCAAAGAACGGAAAAACACATGACTTTAAAAGACAGATTCATAAACTGGGTAGAAAAACGTGACAAAAAAATGCAGGAACAGGATGAGCTCCGTTCCCGCCAGTTCCGCAAAGGCGGATACCACCGTTTCTTTCAGGGATACACAGAATATACCGTCCTTAAGCCTAACGGCAGGGAAAAGATTGTCCGGGTATATACCGCCCCTTACTATAAGGCAGCCCTCAGTACCCCTCTTTATGCTCTCTGCCGCTTCGGCTATATAGTTCTGTGTGCCGCCGCTGTGGTCTTTATGTTTTCTGCAACTACCAGGGACATCGGATGCAACTACGCATGGTATGTAAATGTCCCGGTGGCGCTCTCCTTCCCTGCCATATTCGCAACATGCTGGTGCTCCGTTTCGGCTGCTCTGGCAGACAGGGAAATGAAGCTGCGCAATATGCGCACAATCCACCAGATACTTCCCGTTGCAGCCCTTATTGCTGCCGGAACATATTTGCTTTCAGCGCTCTGCATGCTCGTTTATATGCTCATCCATCTTCCTGATACGGAAGGAACTCTTTATTCCATGCTCATGCTGCTTGTTTCATGCATATGCACCCTTGCAATATGGTTCATTGAAAACCATGTAACCTACGATATGGTTGAGAATCCTGTGAAGGTCCAGCCGGGCGCAGGCGGGGTTGAAATAAGGTAGACCGCAGCTTCACACCTTTTTCCTTGAAGGGAATATCTTATCAAGGAACAATACCGTTTCATCAAATTCTTTCAGGGAGATACTCGTATGGTTCTGCTGCCAGCAGAATCTCCAGTCAAGTGTTATATCTTTTCTCTGTTCAAGCAGAAGGCACATATTAAAGAATATAGCCCCTGTAGTCTCATGATTTCCGCCGTCACGCACATACCATACTTTGGCAAGATCAGACTCTTCCTGGCCGGTGATAAATATGTACGGGTTGACTTTGCGTACAGCATCGGCATTTAAAAGTGATTCCTTTTTCCATTTCGTCATCTGCTCCTCATGCCCCGGAACACGTCCGAAGGCTTCAGGAAGACATACCGAGAAATGACCGGTGCCTCCTGTCACGGGACCGAAGGCTTCATTTTCGCGTGAAGGCTTCTCATCAAACCCGTCATAGCAGCCCACATACTTCATCCATCTGCCCGCATTCCATGTGATGTACTCAGAAAATGATGTGATCTCAGCCCTGCCGTCTTTCATGACCGCAAGGCCCCTGTTCTTTTCGTCTTCAAGCCAGGAATTCTTTTCTTCATCAGTCATTGAACCGAGGAAGACATTCAGTGACTCGTTGAGCTTTTCCATAAAAAGATCTGTATAGCTTCCGTCAGTGATAGAAAGCGGAGCCCGGGTAGCTGGATTGATAAGCTTAAGCTCATCAACATACTTAATAAATTCATTGGCCGCTTCACGGCTGAGAGCAGCCGAATCAGGGTCGTCGGCAAAAAGTCCTTTAGCATAGTCCGGACCAAACTGCCACTCATAAGCTATGTCTATATGTTCAAAATCATGGATCGGAGAATCGACAATGGCCATATAAACATCATCACGCTCATCTGCCGCTCCTATCTCTTCAAGGTATTTGGAATATATCGAACTGTTTCCGGAAGCACCGAGCAGAGCGCTGGAACCACCGCCTGAGCTGGCACCTTCGCTGATTATCTTTTCCGGATTTCCGGGAACAAGACCCCTGTTATGTCTTAGATACCTTACCGCCGCCTTAAGATCAATGATGGTCTGAGGAATCTCACCGCGTCCCACGAAGCAGCCTTCAACTTTGGTCTCCCTGCCGCGCACTGCCGGACTTGCAATAACAAAACCTTCCTTCAGGATTCTTGCTATTACACTTTCCTTCTTCGTTTCAACAATGGCACTTGAATGCACATGACCGTTTATTACAAAACGGGTTGTCTGATCTTTTATCTCCATTTCCGGTGACCAGGGTTCTGACTCTCCCACTCCCCCGTCACGGTGCACAAAGAAAATAGGTGCACTATGGTCATCTTTCATATCCTCACGGACAAATATGTTCATGATCTGAAAGTCCGGAGCGCATGGTTTTGCCGCATATGTCACCTGATATTTTAAACAGGAAATAATCTCACCTCTGAATTCAAGTGAGCATTTCTCGTAATTTTCCGGGTTAAAAGTTATATCGATCATTTATTTTCCTCCTTTTGACCTTCGTATCAGAACTCCAGAAGCTCTTCCTGGAGCATCTCATAGAAGCGTCCTACCTGGTATCCGTCCATAAGGCCATGGTGAGTCTGGGAAGATACCGGTATCATTATCTTTCCTTCTTTTTTCGCGTACTTTCCAAAAGAAATCTTCGGATTGCTGTCCATGCCGTTTGTTTTTATCGTCCTGAAGAAAGCCGAATAATTAACCCACGGGATAGCGGTATAATTAATGAAGTCCAAACGGTCCCCGCACAGTTCTTTCATCTGTCTCGGGCTTGCTGTTGCCGCCTGGGCCATGGTCTCCCTGCAGAAGGTGATGATATCATCGCACGGCCATACCCCGTCCAGCATTATGAACTGTTCCTCTCCTTTTCTCATATGGTTGACCACAGGCCTGTTATACTCTATCTCAAAAACCTGTTTTTCTTTAAATCTGTACCTGTAATTAGGAATGGCATCGGCTGTCTTATTAGTCAGGTAGACCATGCACAGATTAAAGGAGACTTTGTTATCATGGGCAAATTCAAGGACTCTTGTGGCGTCCACATCGCCCGTGATGATTATATACGGCATGTCGGTTCCGTAATAATTATAGAAAGCATGCGCATGGTTCCATGTGTTCATGTCAAGGTCCGTAAATTTCATTTTTATCTCCTCATTCCGGCTTCTCCGGCTTTCGGCCGGGCCGGTTATTATATTCCTTTAGTCATCGGATTATTGACGCTGCATGAGTGATATTCTACACTGAACCTGTTCTGTTCTGCTATGCAAATCTTCTAACATCAAGGCTTTTCAACTATACTTTTAAAACGTTTTTTTTTATAATCAACGGGTAAAAAACAACTATTCCACTCAGCTGGAAAACACTTTCAGGAGACAATTATGGAGAAAAAAAAGATGATGCCGGGCGGACCCGGCGGTGCAGGCGGACCGGGGTTTCCTCGTAAAATTATGACCTCTGTTGAGTATACCGATCTGGGAAACGGTATTTATGACTTTGCGTGCCCACCTGTGGGATTTCACTGCTATCTTGTTGTTGGTGAAGACAGAGCGGCAATGGTCGACTCCGGTATGGGTATCGGCTCACTGATGGAAAAGATCAGGGAAATTACCGATCTTCCTGTCAGACTTATTCTTACCCACGGACATCCCGACCACGGCGGTGGTTCAGCAGAATTTGATTCAGTTTCGCTGTGGGAGGCCGATTTTGATGTGTATAAACAGATGGCAAGTAAAGAATTCCGCATCAAGGATGTAAGCCATATGCCGGGCGGCGAAGAAGCCGCGGCTAAACTTCAGCCTGACGGGCCGGAGCCTGCAGGACTGGATGACGGCGAAGAGCTGGACCTCGGCGGACGCACTTTAAAGGTTATATACACACCGGGACACACACATGGAAGCATCTGCCTTCTTGACAGTAAGACAGGAGCCATGTTTACGGGCGATAATGTTCAGGGATTTGAGACCGCAATCCGTGAATGGAACTCAGGTACAATTGAAAAATATGCGGAATCCATGAGGAAAATCAAGGCTTTAAAGCCTGCAGTTCTTTACGGTGGGCACGGACCAAATGTAAATCAGCCTTCTCAGATTGATAAATTCATTGCCTGTGCAGAAGATATCCTGGCAGGCGCAGAAGGCGAACTCCGTCAGGGAAGAATGGGCGGTGCTCCGAATCTTGTATATGAAAAGGATGGAGTTGCACTGGCTTATACCCGGGAAAAAATAAGATAGTAAAACCTAAAAGAAAACATTGTTGTGAAACAAAAAAGGCTGCTGCATCATCACCGGTGCAGCAGCCCCATTTTTTAATCTCTTACGTTGGAGAACAGCCATTCTTTAACACCCTTGATGTAGTAAACCACATTCCATGTGCTTGTATGGTTAGATCCTCCGTGAGGATAAACATTTGCAGGAACTACGCTGTCTCCGTAGAATACAGTGTAGCGCATGTCAACATCATCCTTCATAGCCTCATACGCATGCTCTGTGAGCTGCTCAAAGCTTTCTTTTGCGTCCCACCAGTAGTGACCGATATTAACGCCCTTTGCCTCCAATGCACCGGTGACCGCATTCATTCCCGGAAATGCTCTTGCATCATGTTCTGAAACAAGAATCCAAAACTTGCATTTTGTGCACTTCCCGGCCATTTTTTCAGCGTCCCACTGGCCTGCAACAAGCAATGATGCCGCAAAATATTCAGGATATCTGATATTCATCTCGCAGCTTGCCATACAGCCCATGGACTGTCCTGTTGTATATATGCGCTTGCGGTCGATATTATAACGTGCAACAACATCATCCAGAGCCGCAACGAATTTGTCGATCATAGGTGTTCCTGTCTGGTTTGGACCAAAAGGTGAAACCCCTCTGGCAACCTGAGGAGCAAATACGAAACAAGGATGCTCCGCCTGCCACTCAGGGCATGCAAAAGCAATTGCTCCGCTTCCCTGTGATAATGTGATCATAGGATCGCTTCCGCAAGGGCCTGCATCATGGATAAACATGACTATAGGAAGCTGCTTTGTTCCGTCATATTCCTTAGGAATATAAAGGTTATAAGGCAAACCTTCAAACTCATCCTGAATAAAATCACATATTACAGGTTCTTCTGCTGATGTTGTGGCGATAAAATCGTCAAAAGCGGGTATTTCACTGCCGTCAGCAGCAGCAATAGGAACAGCCTGTTTTACTTCAACAACTCTCGGAGCCCTGAATGCTTCAGGCATATCCTTAGGAGGTCCGCCTGCTCCCGGACGCATCTTCGGCGGTTCATCGTTGCCTGCAGGCTCAACAACATACGCAGCTCTCTCATTCTGGTCGAGATTAACTGTAACGGTATCGCCTTCAACAGTAAGATCCACTACTCTTCTTCCCTTAACCTTAAACTGGGCAGGACTGATTCTTTTCGGATCTACCGGTCTGTCGTATTTCAATCTGGCCCCGATGATTTTCTGTCCGTCACGGAAGTTATCCGTAACACAGACGCAATCTAAAATATAATTGCTCATTTACTGAAAAAACCTTTCTTTTATTACCCTCCCGCACTTTACGTGCGGGAGGATAAATTCAGATACATATATTAATTAATTTCTGAAATTAGTCAAGATAGTAATCTGCGCCGCCCCAGTCAGTCTGCTTGTGACCGCTTGAGAAGGACATTCTTGCAAGATCCTTATTGTATGCCATGTAGTTAACCTGGCCGAATAAGCTGTACATAATGCAGTTGTCAACCATGTACTGCTGGATCTTATTGATCAGTTCATCACTGCGCTTAGAGTCAAGCTGAACATCTGCGATCATCTGCTGGAATTCAGGATCATTAAGACCATTCTCTGTAAGGCCTGATTCCTGTCCGGTAACGTCGAGCTGTCTTGACCACTGCTGGCCAATGTCATCGCCTGCCCACATGAATGCTGCAATATCCCATTCGAAAGCACCCATAGCGTCAGTCATAACTGCCATATCAAGGATCCGGATATCAACATTGATTCCGATCATGAGGAGTTCCTGCTGAATGATCTGAGCTGCTGTTTCCATAGCTGTCTGTCCGCTCTGTACAAGGAATACAAGAGTTTCGCCGTTATACTTTGACTTTGAGAGATAATCTTTTGCAAGATCTACATCGTATACACTGTAGTAGTTCTCAAGCTTATCCCATTCATTCTGGTAGCCATTGCAGGAAACGCCGGCTTCACCATGAACCTGATAATAACCATATTCACCAACTGCAGCCACAACGCCTTCACCGTCGATAGCGTAGCAGATAGCCTTACGAAGGTTCTCATCGCTCATAACGCCTGACTTATCTTTGCCTGACATGTTGAACTCAATACCGTAACGTCCGCCGTTAAGCTCGTATGTTACAGTGTATTCACCAAAGTGTTTTCCGCCTTCAAGGAAGTCAGGAACATTAAGTGAATCAACCTGAACAGAGAAGATTTCTCCGTTTTCAAATGCCATGTATCTTGTGTTGTTTTCGCTGATAACTTCAACATTGATTTCATCAACATTGCCCTGTCCTGATGCTGTTAAGCAGCAGAGTTCAGGTTTCTGCCAATAATTTTCATTGCGAACGAGGTGATAATTTGCACCTACAACCTGGCTCTCAAGCTTATATGGGCCTGTTCCGCAAGGATCAGAAACGAAGTCATGTTCAGCTGTTGCCTTCTCAGAAGCGATGGCTGTGAAAAGGATTGTTGAAAGGATGATGATAGAATCATTAGGCTCCTTGAATACTATATCAACTGTGTAATCATCAACAACATCAATATGATCGACCTTGTTGTAGTCGCCGGCAATACCGGCACCCATAGCCTGCTCTAATGAGAACTTAACGTCAGAAGCCTTGATCTCATTGCCGTCCTGGTCTTTGATATAATCATAGATCTCAACGATGCAGTCAGTCTTATTGCTCTCATCTTTCCAGTGCCATTCTTTAGCGAGGCAGTTTTCAATCTCGAAACCATCTGTGTTGTAAGCCAGCGGCTCCCAAACGGCACCGATAACGAGCTCACTGCGTCCGCGTCCTGACTGCCAAGCAGTCCATGACTTGATTTCATTCTGAGCGCCAAGAGTAATTGACTTATACTTGCCGCCGTCAGCTGTTGTCTTACGTGAAGGATCGATAACGTCAGCCTTTCCGAAATCCGCATAGTTGATGAGGCCGTTAGCCTCAAGTGTTGCAGCAAGTCCTGACTGCTGTTCTTCAACTGATTCTGCTGAAGTTTCTTCTACTTCGCCGCCTGCTGCAGCTGTTGTAACTTCTCCGCCTTCAGAGCCGCCCTGAGTGGTATCTGTGCCACCCTGGCCGCCGCATGCGCAGATGGAAACAACCATAGCAAGAGCGAGTAACAGTGCTATAATTTTTTTCATTTTTCTTTTCCCTTTCTTCAAATTATATAATTTAGAACCGTTTCCGGTTCCAGGAAACAAATTAAAGGTTATTCAGTTCCCTTACCTTGCAGCAGGAAACAAAATGACCCGGAAGAACTTCCTCCAGTACCTGAGGCTGCATGCATTCTTCGCTTACATAAGGACAGCGGGGAGCAAAACGGCAGCCCGGCTTCGGGTTGATAGGACTTGTAACCTCACCCTTAAGAGGTATCCTCTTCATAGGGTTGTCAATGTCCGTTGAAGGGATGGCAGAAAGCAGAACCTTTGTGTAAGGATGAAGTGTGTTTGCAAAAAGATCCTTTGTAGGTGCCTTCTCAACAGCCTGTCCCAGATACATAACCAGAATGTTGTTTGAAATATGTTTAACAACAGAAAGGTCGTGTGTTACGAACATATATGCCATTCCCAGCTCGTCCTTAAGATCCATGAGAAGGTTAAGAACCTGAGCCTGAATACTTACATCAAGAGCAGAAACCGGCTCATCGCACATGATGAACTTCGGCTTGAGTGCCAGTGCCCTTGCAATACCGACTCTCTGGCGGCGTCCGCCGTCAAGCTCGTGAGGGAATGAGTACATAAGACGGTCATCTATTCCGCAAAGGTTCATCAAGCGGTCAATCTGATCCTGAACTGCCTTTTTCCCTTTATAAAGACCGCTTCTCTTTATAGGCTCGAGAATGGTATCGTGAACACTCATTCTCGGGTTCAGTGATGAGTACGGATCCTGGAAAATGATCTGCATCTTTTCACGTGCCTTTTTAAGCTCATGTCCCTTTATGTGGGTTATGTCCTTGCCTTCAAGGAACACCTTACCGTCTGTGGCTTCCTGAAGACGGATGATGGTACGTCCCAGTGTAGACTTTCCGCATCCCGACTCTCCTACTACACCCAGGGTTTCACCCGGCTTGATCTCGAAGCTTACTCCGTCAACAGCATGGTTTTTTCCGGCAGGAACATCGAAATATTTTTTGAGGTTTTCTACTTTAATAAGAGGCTCCATAAATTAATCCTCCCTGTTTAAATTTATGCATCTGCAGAAATGTCCCGGTTCAACCTCAATCAGCGGAATATCTCCGCTTCTGCATGCATCTGTTGCATACGGGCATCTCGGATTGAACTTGCACCCCTCCGGAAGCTCGGCGGGATCAGGCGGAAGACCCGGAATGGTATTCAGTCTGTCGCGGCCTTCCGCCATACTAGGCATGGAATTAAAAAGTCCAAGTGTATACGGATGCTGAGGATTTTTGAACAGGTGACGCTTATTACCTGATTCAACTATCTGTCCTGCATATACAACTGCCACGTCATCACAGGTCTCGGCTACAACTCCGAGGTCGTGAGTGATAAGTATCATCGATGTCTGATACTTGTCACGAAGATCCTTGATAAGGTCAAGTACCTGGGCCTGGATGGTAACATCAAGGGCTGTGGTAGGCTCATCTGCCAAAATTACATCAGGCTGGCATGCCAGAGCCATGGCAATAACTACTCTCTGCTTCATGCCGCCGGAAAACTGATGAGGATACTCCACATATCTTTCTTCAGGTATGCCAACCATTGCCAGCATTTCCTGAGCCTTTTTCTCAGCTTCCTTATGGTTGACATTTCTGTCATGAAGCTCAATTACTTCAACTATCTGTTCACCGACTCTCATCAGAGGGTTCAGAGCTGTCATCGGATCCTGGAAGATCATGGCGATACGGTCTCCACGGTAAGAACGCATCTCATCTTCCGAAATCTGTGTAAGGTCTACTCCGTCAAGAATTACTTTTCCGCCCGCAAGCTTTCCGCCCGGGTCCGGAAGGATACGGAGAATAGCCTTTGCTATTGTTGTTTTTCCGGCACCGGTCTCACCAACAAGTCCGATGGTCTTTCCTTTTTCAAGTGAGAAGGAAATGCCGTTTACCGAGTAAATTCTTTCTCCGCCGGAAGTGTATTCTACATATAAGTCTTCTACAGACAGGAAAGCTTTCTTTTCTTCACTCATTTTTTCACCCTCCTATCAATGTCTGAGCTTAGGGTCAAGTGCGTCACGAAGACCATCGCCCATAAGGTTAACTGCAAATACGAAAATACCGATTATAAGACCAGGGAACAGAATCATGTACGGATACTGCATGATGTACTTTGTTCCGTCTGAAAGCATTGCGCCCCATTCCGGCATAGGCGGCTGGATACCTAATCCAAGGTAGCTCAGGCCTGCAGCACCGGTAATGTTTGCACCGATACCCATTGTCAGGGCCAGCAGTGAAGGTGAAATAACATTTGGCAGCAGATGCTTGAACATGATCGATGTCTTCGGCGTATTGATTGATTCCGCCGCCTCGATGTATTCCTTTTCACGTTCAGCCAGGATCATACCTCTGGTCATTCTGGCACCGTTCGGAATGTGTCCGATACTCATTGCCAGTACTGTATTGAAGAATCCTGCACCAAGTGCTGCTGAAAGGATGATTGTAAGCAGCATGCCCGGAATTGCCATCCAGATATCGCAGAAACGCATGATTATGTCCTCAACGATACCGCCGAAATATCCGGCAACACTGCCCAGGATGATACCGCAGACAGTACCTGTTAATGAGCAGATAACGCCAAGGGCAACTGAGTACTTTGTTCCGTGAAGGATACGCGAGAAAATATCACGTCCCATTGCATCGGTTCCGAACCAGTGTGCTGCACTAGGTGTCTGGAAGATGGAACGAAGATCCATTTCCATAGGATCAAACGGAGCAATCAACGGAGCCAGCAGACCTGCAGCGACCATGATAACGAAAATGATGCCGCCGATCTTTGCACTCGGAGTTCTGAACATACGCTTGCATGTTTCCCAAAGCTCGTATCTCTTTTTTCTGTAACTCTTTGTCTGATTTAATGTATGTCTTTGTGAATGTCTCATCGTGCTTACCTCTTACCCTTTCCCTGGTACTGAGCCTTGATTCTAGGGTCAACCCAGCCGTAAGCAAGGTCTGTGATAAGAACAATTACAGCACCAAAAACTGCAAAGAATAATGTGCATCCACGAACTACCGGATAGTCTCTTGCGGTGATACCGTTCAGCATGTAAAGACCAACGCCCGGGATAGAGAAGATTTTTTCTGTAAGAGATGAACCGGCAACAATACCTGCCATACGTCCGCCGGCCATTGTTATCAAAGGAAGCAGTGCGTTTGGAAGCATGTGACGGCGTACGATAACTTTTTCCTTCTGTCCTTTGGCACGTGCAGTGGTAACAAAGTCTGACCTGATTACCTCAAGCATGGCTGAACGGGCCTGACGGGCATTGCCTGCGATACCTCCGAGACAGCTGGAGAGGACAGGCAGGATGTAATACTCAATTCCGCCGATTCCGTGTGACGGGAGCCATCCCAGATTAACCGAGAAAATAATGATGCATTCAAGTGACAGCCAGAATCCCGGAAGGGAAATAAGGATCATTGAAAGACCGATTACTCCGTAATCCTGCCATTTGCCCTGTTTCCTGGCTGCCTGGATGCCCAGAGGGATGCCGAGGAAAGTAGTGATGATCATTCCGGCAAGGTTCATGAGGATTGTTCTCGGGAGTCTCTCCAACATAGGAGTCCAGATGCTGGTCTCATATGTCCATGAAACGCCAAGGTCAAACTTGATAAATGTGTTATAGAAGAAATTACCAAGCTGAACTACGTAAGGCTTATCAATTCCGAGCTGTGCTCTTTTTTGCTGGAGCTCTTCAGCAGTAGCCTCGTTTCCGAGAATCATGGTCGCCGGATCACCGGGTGCAAAGTACAGGATTGTGAAAATTACGAATGCAACGCCGAGGACTATGACGAGCATCCATAAAATACGTTTAAAAACATACTTCCACATAGAACTTCTCCTAACTTTAACTGATAGATTTCCGTTCCTTTCAGGGAACGACATAAACAGGGTCACAGACCCCCATATGTTTCCTGTAAGTTAGCATAGGAAATATGCGGGCAGCAATTCGGGTTGCGCAACAGAACAATGCAGAACATGCAATCAAAGGCGTTTGTATAACAAAATATCTCTGTTTTTCGTTTTTCAATGCACATAATAGAACGCTTTACCATATAATATCCTTGCAATACGCTTCATTTTTGATATTTTGTACATATTTCGGGCGGCATTTCTTTTTCTATTTTTCACTTTTCCGAACGCAGCCTCATTATTCCCTGATGTCAAAGTGCTTATTCCCAAACAGAATAACGTTATTGAATATCCCGGTTGACACCGTTTTGCATATTGTGAAAAAATCGTCTCAGCGGAGATTGCAAAATTCCGACTATCATACTGAGAATGAATAATCAAGGAGAAATTATCATGCCTGAAAGACGAAATCCGATGGGCAAAAAACTGCAGCCCGCATCAGGAGTAACTTTCAAAGAAAATAAAGACGTAGTTTTAAGGCTGAACGCCCTTGAGGGTTCCGAAGTCTATGCCGAAATAGGAAATTCAGAAAAGCAGGCAGCGAAGTTCCCGATGATTGCTGATGCAGACGGAGTTTATACAGTTACCATACCTGCCGGGACATTTACAGGCCCACAGAGAACTACTTTTTCCGCAAACGGTGTGAAAGTATTCAATCCTGCCGCTCCAATGTGGTACTATGCCAATCAGCTTGTAAACTACATTGAGTTTCCTGACCCCGAAACCGATGATCTGATTGCCGAAAGAAGAGACATACCTCACGGTACCATTACACACGAATTCATCTGGTCAGATGTATACAGCAGTTTCAAGAATACCCTTGTTTATCTTCCGGCCGGCTACAATCCTTCAGAAGAGTATTCTCTTCTCCTTTTATTCCATGAGGTTCTGGAGAATGAAACCGCTTGGACTAATGCTTCCAGACTTAATTTCCTGTTTGACAATATGATCGCAGAGGGAAAGTGCCGGCCTTTTATCATGGCTGAAGTTGATTCCACAGTTAAGCTGGATTACAAAAGCCGTGAAAACTGGTATGAGGGTTTTGAAAACATAGAGGCGCACATAATAAAAGAAGTGCTTCCTTACATTGAAAGCAAATACCATGCCGGACATGATAAATGGAGCCGCGTGATGAGCGGAATCGGACTGGGTGCCATTGAAGGAGGATATATTGCCGTAAGAAATACCGATATTTTCGGAAGCATGGGAATGTTTACCGCATTCTGGCCTTCAGTAGGCTTTGATAAAGAAGGAAAGGCTGATCCGATATATGATGCCCTTCAGGAGCTTGGCAGCCATCCCGACCGCATGAAAGTGTTCTTCCACGCCGAGGGTACGCTGGACCACCATTTCCGCTTCATGGATGAAGAAAACAGCTATTACGAAAAGCTTGGAATAACAAAGATTCCGGGGTATGTGTACAAAACTTATGAACAGACCCATAACTGGGGAAGCTACAGACGCGGTTTCAGAGATTTTCTTCCTTTGGTTTTTTAATTATCAAAAAAGCACTTCGGCGTAAAACCGAGGTGCTTTTTATTTCCATCCCTTGATTTTCCCCATAAGTATGCCCGTTGAGCAGGAGAGGTCACTGTATGGGCACTTTTTTTCGCACATCATACAGTGACCATGAGTATTAGCAAATGCTATACTTTTTTCTTTCAGTGCCCTTCCGGCGTCACACTTCGGGTTGGAAAGAGAGCATCTGTTTTTGCATAAACAGCAGTGCGGTTCGCTCATTACTGCGCCTTAACTTTTACGGCTGCCATCATGAGGTGATAGTATTCTGTTTCACCGTCACCATAATGATACATGCCTGATGTATAGAACCTGCACGGACCAACCTGTGCAATGATTCCCTCTTCACTGTCATGGGCAGCAAAGATTATCCATCCGCCGTTCTTTTTGAATTCTTCATTATCCTTGCATGTATACTTGGCAAAATCAGCATAGGTGATGGTTTCACCGTCAACATTTGCAGGGATATAGTATCTTTTGATTTCGGTTTCAAAGAGTATTTTCCCGTTATTGCTTTCACTTACAGCCGGAGTATTTACTCCGTCATGCATGCAGCATCCCGTTCCGCCTGTAGGCTCACGGAAACGGTCAAGCGCTCCGACAGCATTCATGCACTGAAGGCTCATCAGAACCTTCGGCTCGCCGGTTGCCTCATCCATGTACCAGAGCCAATTGCCCGGAGTTTTTCTTCTCGGTCCCGGTTCAAGGAAAACTGTGTGGTCCTGAGGATTTCTTTCACGGAAGGTATAGGTATCCGAGAACACGGAAACCTTTTTAAAACCGTCTATTATCTCTTCCGGCTTTGTGCGGCTGTTGATATTTATTCCTATATATGTTGCTGTTTCCGGGATGATCTCAAACCCGTCTATGGTTTTCTGTTTAACAATGTTTTCCATGAAGTTTGAATCGTCATCAACATGCTCCATATTTATCATATGAAAACCTTCAAACGCGCCGGTCTTCTCATTGATTTTTTCCTCAGGGAGCGGCTCATAATCTTTTTTAAAGCTTACAATGACATCCTTTGTCTCATCCTTCATTGAAAGACAGTCACCATGGAATTCTTCTTCCGAGCCTGCAAACTCAACAGCATTTTCAACCATTGAACGCGGGCCTATTGTAAGCTTTGTATTTGTTGCCCTTACTGTCTGAGGCTTTGCCATGCCTATAACCTTTCCTCCGGTTATGGTAATGGCACCGTTCTCTTCTTCACCGTATTCGGCTGCAAAAAGACGTCCGCCCGCATAGAAGGCACCTGCATTTCTTGAGCATGGGCCCGAATGGGCAATCACCGTTCCTCCGCTGATTGTGAGATTGCCGTAGCGGCAACAGATGCAGCGGCTCCAGAGGGTTGTTTCCGGAGTGCTGTGAGTTGCATCGTTAATAAGTGTTCCTCTGTCACCGGAGATTTCCAGGTCACCTTTTGTATACAGAGTTGCCGTGTTTGCATTCGGTCCGTCAGGAACAACCATGAGTTTGCTGACTCCGTCTACAAGGTGGATCCTTGTTCCGCCCGGAACCACCAACGCTATATCTGCACTTGTGGTAAATTCAAAGCCGGTGAAATAAAGAACATTTCCCTCAGCCCTGAAGCCATTCATTTCAACCACTTCACCTATTTCAACGTCAACCAGTCTTTCTTTTTCCTCCCTGGCATGACCTTTATGCATTTTTCCGTCTTCAGCATTAAAAAATAATGTGTAATCGTAGATCATTTAAGCTCCCTTCTGCAATATTCCAGCAAAGTCGGAGGCCAAGCGG
>JAZUFV010000112.1:0-4197 GCA_045640845.1 Lachnospiraceae bacterium | reverse complement strand
CATCTTTTTCAATAAAAGGCGCCTTTTTTAGTTCCCTGCGGTATTTTTAAATACTAAATCCGCTCCCCACTAATTGAATGTAATCCTTTAACACAAAATCCATAATAGAAAAACACCTCAACAAAAATATAATTTAGCTATGCTTATTACTGCTTCTAAATCTTCATCTGTAATTCCATAATACATCGGTAACCTGACAAGTTTATCACTTTCTTTTGTGGTGAAAACGTCTTCTCCTGCAAAAGAGCCAAACTGCATTCCGGCCGGTGCTGAATGAAGCGGAACATAATGAAATGCGCAATATATGCCCGCATCTTTCATGTGCTGTATAAATGCCGTTCTGTCTTCAAGATCGTTCAGCTTAATATAGAACATATGGGCATTATGAATGCAATCTTCCGGAATGACAGGAAGTTCAATTCTGCCGGCATCTGCCATCGGCCTGAATGCCTCGTAATACCTGTTCCATGTCTCCAGCCTGTTTTCATTTATTTCATCAGCTAACTCTAACTGTGCCCAAAGGTATGCCGCATTCATATCACTTGGCAGGAAGCTGTCGCCCTTATCCACCCATGTATATTTATCAACCTGTCCTCTGAGGAAGCGCGATCTGTTTGTTCCTTTTTCACGTATTATCTCTGCACGCTCGCAGTACTTTTCATTATTTATCAGCAGTGCCCCGCCCTCTCCCATGGAATAGTTCTTTGTTTCATGGAAAGAATAGCAGCCAAAATCTCCTATTGTGCCAAGAGCCTTTCCTTTGTATGTGCTCATTACGCCCTGCGCTGCATCTTCAACAACAAGGAGATCATACCGGTTTGCGATGTCCATAATGGCATCCATCTCACATGAAACCCCGGCATAATGCATGGGAACTATAACACGCGTTTTTTCTGTTATGGCCTGCTCTATTTTTGTCTCATCAATATTCATGGTATCAGGCCTGATATCAACAAAAACCAGCTTTGCCCCCACTGCAACAAATGCAGTGGCTGTACTTGAAAAAGTAAAACTCGGAAGAATTACCTCATCTCCCGGATTCAGGTCACAAAGAATAGCTGCCATATCAAGTGCCGATGTTCCGCTTGTTGTAAGCAGTGCTTTGCGTGCATTGAATCTTTCTTCAATCCACTTATTGCATTTTTTTGTAAACTGACCATCTCCGCATATTTTGTGTGCGTCAACTGCCTGTTTTACATATTCAAGTTCTTTTCCTGTGAAAGGAGGTACATTAAAATTTATCATTTATCTGTTCCCGTACATTTTCTCATAATAATTCTGATACTCGCCCGAAATAATTTCTTCCCACCATTCCCGGTTTTCCAGATACCATTTAACAGTTTTTTTAATTCCGTCTTTAAACTTTGTTTTTGGAAGCCACCCCAGCTCGCTGTGAATCTTAGTCGGATCTATTGCATAACGCATATCATGTCCCTTGCGGTCCGTAACAAATGTTATCAGGCTTTCCGGCTTGTCAAGTTCTTTGCAGATAAGCTTTACAATATCTATGTTTCTCATTTCATTATGACCGCCGATATTATAAATCTCACCTGTTCTTCCCTGATGAATGATCAGATCAATAGCCTCACAATGATCCTCAACATACAGCCAGTCTCTCACGTTAATACCTTCACCGTAAACCGGAAGCGGCTTATCATTCAGGGCATTGGCAATCATAAGGGGAATCAGTTTTTCAGGAAAGTGGAACGGCCCATAATTATTTGAACATCTGCTGATTGAAACTGGAAGGCCGTAGGTTCTGTAATAAGCCATAACAAGAAGGTCGGCAGAAGCTTTGCTGCTTGAATAAGGACTGCTGGTATGAATCGGGGTTTCCTCTGTAAAGAAAAGATCCGGACGATCAAGCGGAAGATCCCCATACACTTCATCCGTACTTACCTGATGGTATCTTTCAATTCCATATTTTCTGCAGGCATCCATAAGCACTTCAGTTCCGATGATATTTGTCTGAAGAAAAACTTCAGGATTATCTATGCTGCGGTCAACATGGCTCTCTGCTGCGAAATTGACAACAATATCCGGATGTTCTTCCTCAAACAGTGCATATACTGCATCTCTATCACAGATATCGCCTTTTACAAATCTGAAATCCGGGTTATCAATGACCGATTTCAGCGTTGAGAGATTTCCGGCATACGTTAACTTATCCAGACAGATGATCCTGTAATCAGGATGACTGTCCAGCATATGAAATATGAAGTTGCTTCCTATGAAACCGGCTCCTCCGGTTACTATTACTGTTTTTGCCATAAAATCAATCTTTTGTTGTATGTATTATTTTGCCCTCTGCTACAATTTTCAAGTGCTGGCCATAAATAGACTTTCCATATTTTCTGGCTGCCTTTAATAATTCGTCTTTATTGATCCAGTTAAACCTGTACGCGATTTCCTCAGGAGAAGCAACGATTATTCCCTGCCTTTTTTCAACCATATGAACAAATTCAGCAGCTTCCAGCAGACTTTCAACAGTTCCTGTATCCAACCAGGCCATTCCTCGTCCGAGAAGGACTGCCTTAAGGTTTCCTTTCTTAAGATACATATCATTGAGGGTGGTTATTTCTAATTCTCCGCGTTTTGACGGCTTAACATTTTTTGCCATCTGAGCAACCCCGGCCGGGTAAAAATACAATCCGGTTATGGCATAATTGCTTTTGGGATTTTTCGGTTTTTCCTCAACGGAAATTACTTTATTGTTTTCATCAAACTCTACTATTCCGAACCTTTCAGGATCGTTCACATAATACCCGAATATCGTTGCTGTTCCCTCTTCCGCAGTTCTGACACATTTTTGCAATTCACTTGAAAAGCCGTTGCCATAAAAGATGTTATCGCCGAGAATCAGTGCACATGCATCATCACCGATAAAATCTTCTCCGATCAGAAATGCCTGGGCAAGTCCGTCAGGGGAAGGCTGCACCTTATAACTAAGGCTTATGCCAAATTGGCTTCCGTCACCAAGCAGTGCCTCAAAACGAGGCAGATCCTCAGGAGTGGATATGATCAGGATATCCTTTATTCCGGAAAGCATTAAAACAGACAATGGATAATATACCATTGGCTTGTCGTATATAGGTAACAACTGCTTACTTGTAACTGTTGTCAGCGGGTACAATCTTGTCCCTGCACCTCCGGCCAGAATTATGCCTTTCATTTTTATTCTCCTGATATACTTTATTAAGCACTCTTAATGTATTTTTTGCCCCTGAATTTTGCCTTCAGGAATCCTGTCCCTTTTTTGAACCAGTTTATTTTTTCCATATGGATACAGGGGATTTCCTTTACTTCATCTTTTGATATGGTCCCGTTTTCCAGCTGATAATTGAGCCATACATTAAACAGTATTTCACTGACTCTTCCAAAAAGCCTTTTCTGAAAATCATCGTAGATACTGTAGTCTACAACCTTTTCCAGCTCGAACAGAATACTGAAAAGCCAATCGCAGTAATCATTCAAAAGACCTTTTTCCATAATAAACATATTGAACATATACCCATATGTACGATTTACTGCTGTATCATAACTTTTTACGTACTCCGGATATTTTTTGCTTATTATCTCCCTTATTCTGTCCAGATGCTCAATGTAATGCGTATGAGCGTAATGACTGTACAATGTCTCTATGTAATACCTGCGCTTCTTAGGTACAAAAATCTTCTTGTCTCCTAAAAAAGGCATCAGTTCTTCTTCGGAAAGAATGTTTTCAAAGCCTTTTTTGTTTTTCAGTGAAAAATGCCGGCGATAGTGCACCATTCCCAAATAATCAGCCTCAAGGTTTTTCCAGGCCCAGTAAAGTCCTGTAAGTTCGCAGAATGACGAATTCAGGTATGATATGTTTTCCCCAGTGTTATCTTTAGTGAAACCAATATCCATTGGTTTTCCGTCACAATCAAACTTACCTTCTGCTCCTACATGAAGCGGCATGTAAAGCTTGTCCGTTGGCATCCTATATTCTTTATGAGCTGCAACAACCACTTTTGCTGAATAATTCATCAATCCCCTAAATGGCAAAATTGTTTTTTGCTTCAACACGCAGTACCCCATACTATTTAAATAATATACCACTTCCACGTTATTATCACAAGGTACTTAGCAATATTGGGTCCGTTATACGCTGAGTACAACAACCTGTGTTTTTACATTTAATCTGTTTATGGGCATTTCACTGAGCCCAATTGT
>JAZUFV010000111.1:0-9894 GCA_045640845.1 Lachnospiraceae bacterium | reverse complement strand
ACGCCTTCAGCTGTAACCTTTTCCATTGCATCGGCTACCATCTGGCCAACATTGTCATCGCCTGCTGAGATAGCTGCAACGCGGGCAATCTGTTCCTTGCCTGAAACCTTGCTGCTCATCTTGCCGAGTGCCTCTACAACTGCTTCACAAGCCTGAGCCATACCTTTTCTGAGGATGATAGGGTTTGCGCCTGCTGCAAGGTTCTTGCTGCCTTCATCGATCATTGCCTGTGCAAGAACTGTTGCTGTTGTTGTTCCGTCACCTGCAACATCGTTAGTCTGTGTTGCAACTTCACGAACGAGCTGTGCGCCCATGTTCTCAAACTGGTCTTCAAGCTCGATCTCTTTTGCGATGGTAACGCCGTCATTTGTGATGAGCGGGCCGCCGAAAGGCTTGCTGAGTACTACGTTTCTTCCCTTAGGTCCAAGTGTAACCTTAACTGTATTTGCGAGCTGGTCTACGCCGCGCTCAAGTGCCTGTCTTGCTTCTGCACTGTATTTGATAACTTTTGCTGCCATATTACTGTTTCCTCCTTATTCAACGATAGCGAGGATATCGTTCTGACCAACAATAATATATTCCTCGTCCTCGAGTTTAACTTCGCTTCCTGCATATTTTGAGAAGATGACAATGTCGCCTTCTTTTACCATCATATTTGACTTGCCGTCAACAACCTTGCCAGGGCCGACTGCAACTACTACTGCCTGTGCAGGCTTTTCTTTTGACTGTCCCGGTAAGATGATTCCGGATGCTGTTGTCTCTTCTACTTCTTTTCTCTTGAGAACTACTCTTTCTCCTAATGGAACTAACTTCATTTTCTGCCTCCTTATGTTTCTATTAGCACTCACTCTTAAAGAGTGCTAAATCCAGTGCTTATAATATAACACTGAACTATTTTTTGCAAGCACAAATTATAACATTTATTTTGTATTCAGCCAATACCGGTTTTATTCCGTCTTATCCCGGTTCTTGATATACATAAAAAGATATTGCTGAGCGAAGCCGCCCAGTGCGCCGAACCTTTCTTCGGCAAATGCTTCTATTCTTTGCTTTGGCGTATCCTGCCCCTCAAAGTAAAGTTCTTCCATCACACGCTTTATCCACACGTCAACCGGGAATGCGCCTTTAAAGCCAAGTGAAAACAGAAGTACGCAGTTTGCCACCTTCTCCCCCACTCCCTTTATGGTCATCAGCTTCCTGCGGGCGTTCTCAAACGAATCCCCTCTCAGCAGGGTCTCATCAGAAAGCCCATCCAGAAAACGGATGGCGTTCATTATATACGGAGCGCGGAAGCCTGTTTTAAGATTCCTGAAATCCTCTTCAGTCATCTCCTTAAGCCTTGAAAGCTTTGGAAAGCTGTAATATTTTTTTCCGCCGTATTCACCGGCAAAGTCTCCAAAGCCCTCGCAAATGGCCCTTACTATCTTTTTTATCTGCGGAATGTTCTTGTTCTGGGAAATAATAAAAGAGATCAGCGTTTCAGGAAATTCCTGGCTGAGGATCCTGATTCCGTAATACTCTTTTAGTATAGGAAGAAGCCGGCTGTCTGCCTGACCTATTTTCGTCTTTATCTCACCGTAATCCCGTTCCAGATCGAAATACGGGATCCAGATGGTTCTTACCTCTTCCTCTGAAGCTTCATGAAAATCAAGCATATCTCCGCTCTGGGTGACATGCAGCATCCTCTGAAAAGCAAGCACGATATAATCGTGCTCACCCGTTTTTTCAAAATTAAAGCACTGGCCGCATTCCAGTGTCTGTTCCAGATCAAAATCTTTTACTTTAAGTACCATGGGATTTTAATAAAATCGCCCCCGGCTGACCGAGGGCGATGCTTTTCGTATCCGGTTTACTGCTTTCTATCTCTTTTTAAGGAAATCAGGAATGGTGATATCCTTTGAAGATGTCTGAGGCTTTGCCGGCTGTCTCTGTGGTGTGTTGAAATTCAGCTGCTGTCTTTCTGTGCCGAAGATCATTCCCGGAGCTGCTTCAGGTGCCTCGGAAGGAGCTGCTTCAGGCATTCCTCTGAATGACATGCTTCCCGGTGCCTGCTCTGAAGACCTTGCAAAAGCTGAAACTCCCTGAGGAGCCTGAGGAGCTGATGGAGCCTGAGGCGTGGAAGGAGCAAAACGGCTGTCCTTTGCATGAGGTGTTGACATCTTTACTGCTGCATCTGCAATACCGGTAGCAATAACGGTGATTGTGCAGGTATCAGCAGGCTCTTCCTCATAACGTGCACCAAAGATGATGTTTGCGCCGTCGCCTGCAAGTTCCTGAACATATGTTGCAGCATCATTTGCTTCAATAAGTGAGATATCACCTGTGATGTTGATGATAACGTGTGAAGCACCCTTGATGGTTGTCTCAAGAAGAGGTGATGTAACTGCCAGCTTAACAGCTTCTTCTGCCTTTGTATCACCTGTTGCCGTACCGATACCGATATGAGCGATGCCCTTGTTGAGCATTACTGTACGTACATCAGCAAAGTCAAGGTTGATAAGTGAAGGGATGTTGATGAGGTCTGTGATTCCGCTTACTGACTGAACCAGAACTTCATCTGCCTTTGCAAATGCATCCTTGATGGAAGTGCGTCTGTCAACAATCTCAAGAAGTCTGTCATTAGGGATGACAATGAGAGTATCAACAACTTCCTTTAATTTCTCAATGCCCATAAGAGCATTGTTCATTCTTGTTTTATTTTCAAAACGGAAAGGCTTTGTTACAACTGCAACTGTGAGGATTCCCATATCCTTGGCAACCTTGGCAATAACAGGAGCAGCTCCTGTTCCTGTGCCGCCGCCCATGCCGCAGGTAAGGAAGATCATATCTGCGCCGGCAATTGCCTTTTCAATAACATCAAGGCTTTCCTGAGCTGCTTTCTCGCCAACCTCAGGCTGTGCTCCGGCACCAAGTCCTTTTGTAAGCTTTTCACCGATCTGGATGACAACAGGGGCCTTGCTTGAATTGAGGGCCTGCTTATCTGTGTTAACACCCATGAACTCAACAAGCTGAACACCGGTATCGATCATGCGGTTAATAGCATTGTTGCCGGCACCGCCGACACCTATAACAACAATCCTCGCACCCTGTTCGTAATTATAACTGTATTCGTAGTCTGCCATGTCAGTCTCCTTACTGTCCTAATTATTCATAGTTATAATATATTTATTTAAGGTAAATTTCAACCAGAAATTTCTTTATTCATCGCCGTCTTCGGCGTTTTCGCGCATTTCTTCTCCGCCTTCATCATCAGGATTTTCCTCTTCCTGATCATAGTCCTCATCGATTTCGTCATCGATATTTTCATCAGCTTCTTCCGGCTCTTCAATATCCTCATCCGGATTTTCTTCTTCCGGCTCTTCAGTTATTTCTTCCGGAGTCTCTTCACCGTTTTCGGTTTTATCCGTCACAGTTTCAGTACCTGCCGTCTTTTTAAAAGTATATCCCAGATTTGCCGTGCTGACATGCTGCATGTCCAGCGTACCGTCCATTACTATCACTTCTCTGTAGAAATTGGACAGGTCATTTATCTTTTCCGCCGTACCTTCATCCTTACCAAGCAGTATCGTTGCCTTGCCGCCCGAAAGACTGGCCTCTCCCGTTTCCAGGCTGATGGTTATCAGGTTCAGCTCAGGCATTCCGTATGTATGCATCTCCTTTGCTATCTTCACGGCATATTCCAGCAGGTCTGCATAGGCAGTCACTGCTCCGTTTCCCAGTCCCATCTGTGTGAATTCAATACCCGCAATTTCCGGAATGCCCTCCGGTCTTGTTGCGCCCATTGACATTACCAGGCCGTCTGCGCTGATTACCGCATACTGATTGCCGTAATAAACATATGCCACACTGCGTTTGTCAATATAGGTTTCCTTTTCGCCAAAAAGAAAGTCAGTTCTTATAACGCCGGTAAGCACAAGAGCTGCTCCCGCTATGATCACGCAGCATATGATTGTAATTGTGATAATTACTTTTTTCATATTAATGGTAGTAAATAACTCCCTTTTCTACATCTTCCGTTATGTGGGAGCGCGCATCCTGCTTTTTGAATGATCGTCCCCTTGCCACGCTCATTGCCAGCCCTATCTCAACCAGTATCATGATGATCGATGAGCCTCCGTAGCTTATGAACGGCAGCGGCACTCCGGTATTCGGAATAAGGCTTGTTACAACTGCCGTATTTATGAATGTCTGAAGACCAATATGTGCAATAATTCCGGCAACAATAAGTCTTCCGAATAAGTCGTCTGTTCCCTTGTACAATTTCCAGAGGCGCCAGATGAGGAGGGCAAACAGCAGAAGAAGGGCTATTCCGCCCAAAATGCCAAGTTCCTCAACGATGATCGAGAAGATCATATCGTTCTGGGACTCGGGAACAAATCCCATTTTCTGTGTGCTTTTTCCCAGACCCTTTCCAAGAAGTCCGCCGTTTCCTATGGCATAAAGCGCCTGCATTATCTGATAACTCTCATCCTGTGCATATGCCTCAACATTCAGCCATGCCTTTATCCTGTTCATACGGAAAGGTGCCGAAACGACAAAGATTATGCCTAAAACAATGACTGCGGCTACGGTCCACCAGACAAATTTCTTTTCCGGAGCAACAATATAGAGCATTATCAGCCCAATACCAAAGATGATCACTGCTGTTCCGAGGTCATCCGTGATCACTCCTACAAGCCCGGCCGCCAGCGCATCAAAAGCCAGAACAAATCCAAAAGCCTTTATATTCTTCAGACGGTCTTTATATTGGGCAATAAGCTTTGCCAGCATAAGGATGACGGCAACCTTTACAATTTCCGCAGGCTGAAGAGTGAATATTTTTATGTCTATCCAGCGCTTTGCGCCGTTGCTTTCAATTCCGATGGATGTAAGAACAAGAAATATCGACACTATGGATGCTGCATAAATAAAGTTTGTCAGCTTTGTCCTCCAAACGTCGTACGGAATCAGTGTTGCCGCAACAAGGCCGGCAATGCCTATTCCCGTTGCCATCAGCTGTCTTACAAGAAAATAAGTGGATGATCCAAATTTCACCTGGGCGTTATATGAGCTGACGCTGTAAAGCATGATAAGACCAAAAATAACAAGCACAAGGACAACTGCCAGTACCTGCCAGTCCGCGTGCTTTTTCACAGTCATGTTCAGTTTTTCATTAGCCTTTCCGCTGTTTCCCATCAGTCTTCAAGCGCCCGGACAAAATCCTTGAACATTCTTCCTCTCTGTTCGTAGTTGTCAAACTGTCCCCAGCTTGCGCATGCCGGCGAAAGAAGCACAGCATCGCCCGGCTTGGCAAGTGATGCACATGTCTTCACAGCTGCTTCAAGGTTTTCTTCCATGTATATGTCGGTAAAGCCGCACTTAAGCGCGGTTTCTTTTATTTTCTCAGCAGTCTGGCCTATAAGCACCATAGCCTTCACCCTGCCGTTAAAGCCTTTGATCCAGTCATCAAACTCAAGGCCTTTATCATATCCGCCGGCAATAAGTACTGTCGGGGATGTCATTGATTCAACAGCCTTTGCTGCCGCATCGGTATTTGTTCCTTTTGAATCGTTATAGTACTTTACTCCGCCTTTTGTGCAGACGTATTCAATCCTGTGTTCAACAGCCTTAAAGTTTCGGATGACTTCTGCTATTGTTTCAAGGCTCACGCCCATGGCAACACCAATGCCAATGGCCGCCATTACATTTTCCACGTTATGATCACCCATAAGTGAAATCTCGCTGCGGCCAATGACTCTTTCAGTGTTTTGTCCGTCAGCGTAATAAATTACGCCGTCGTCCATAAAAATGCCTTCAGAGAGCTTTTCTTTAAGTGAAAAGTATATAAGGGTAGGAGAAAAGGATGATGAAAGCTCTCTGAGATAGTTATCGTCGTAATTTACTATGCACTTATCCTCTTTTGTCTGATTCATCGTGATGAGGCATTTTGTCTTTGCATAGTTTTCAAAGCTGCCGTGACGGTCAAGATGATCAGGCGTGAGATTCAGTATCGCGCTTACTTCCGGATGAAAGTCCCTGATCGATTCAAGCTGGAAGCTTGAGATTTCTGCCACGGTAACGCTGTTTTCAGTTGTATCAGGCGCAGCCTTTGCATATGAGTAACCGATATTGCCCACTACAAAAGTTTCAGGATATGCTGCGCGCATTATCTCACCCGCAAGTGAGGTTGTTGTTGTCTTTCCGTTGGTTCCTGTTATTGCTGCAAGACGGCCCTTTGCGGCTTCATAAGCAAGCTCGATCTCTCCGAGGACAGGGATGCCTGCTTCCTTTGCAAGAACAATGTCAGGTGCATTTATTGAAACGCCCGGGCTGATGGCTATGGCATCAAATTCTCCGAGTCTTTCCTTCGGGAACTCACCCTTTACCGTTTCTGTGTTTTCAGGAAGGCCCAGTTCTTTTACTATTCCTTCCATATCGATTTTTTCATTGCGGTCAAAAAGGACAACTTCCCTGCCCATTTTATTCAGGAGATCTGCCACTCCTTTTCCGCTTATTCCCATTCCGTAAACAAGATATTTCATATTGGCTCCTATAAAGCGGCCTTAAGGCCGATGTATGCGATGACTGAAAGGATGACTGTCACAATTGTGAACACGCAGACTACTCTTGTCTCTGACCAGCCGCCAAGCTCAAAATGGTGATGGATCGGGGCCATTCTGAAGAGGCGTTTTCCATGGGTAAGTTTGAAAACTCCCACCTGCAGGATTACAGAGATGATCTCGATAAGATAAATAAAAGCAAAAAGTATAAGGAAAATCGGCATCCTCAGGCTGAAGGCCGTGATTGCAACAAAGCCTCCCAGTGCCAGCGAGCCTGTGTCACCCATAAATACTTTTGCAGGATATGTGTTAAAAATAAGAAAGGCAGTCAGTGCTCCGACCATTGCCAGAGTTGCAGGCATTGCATCCGAACCTATCATCTGCGCTGCAACCGTGAGGAAGACACCTATGACTATGGTCACACTGCTTGCAAGTCCGTCCAGTCCGTCTGTGAAGTTTGCGCCGTTAACTGTTCCGAGTATGGCAATGATGGCCAGCGGATAGAACCAGCCGCCAAGGTCAACAACTCCGAAAAATGGAATGATGGTTGTGGTTCCCATCGGAGAAACAAGAGCGATATAAAGTACCATAGCCACGGTAACTACGATCTGCAGGCCCATTTTCTGCCATGCCTTCAGTCCCTCGCTCTGATGGTGGACAATCTTTAATATATCGTCCAGAAGTCCTATAACGCCAAAAAGCGCAGTAAATATCATGATGTAAAAAACATCGGGATAGTTCACTGAAAAGATGGCCGAGCCGACAAGCATTGCCACCAGGATCATGATTCCGCCCATTGTAGGAGTGCCGCTCTTCTTGAGATGCGCTTCCGGCCCTTCTTCCCTTATGTTCTGGCCGAATTTAAGCCGGTGAAGAAGAGGTATGCATACAGGGCATAAAATAACACAAAGCAGAAAACCCACTCCAAACGCAATAAACAGTAAATCATTCATCTATCTCTTCCTCATCTTCCCCAATGTATTCTTCGTCTTCAGCTCCCTCATCATAAGGAGCGTCTTCGTCATATTCTTCGTTTTCTTCATCGTACTCTTCATCATCAGACCCGTCATCCTGCGTTTCCTCTTTGGATTTCTCGTCTTTCTTTGAGTACTCTTCGTACTTATCTACCTTCTGGTCTTCCCATTCAGGATGGACTTCTTCCCATGTGTAGAAGGTTGTCTGGGATGTGATCTCCTCTGCCGGGTCCGTATCCTGGTCAGCCGTCTTTATGTTCATATACGGAAGCACATCGGCCATTATCAGGTTGAACAGATGCGATGAAATTCCGTGCTCATCGGCGCTTTCAGGCTGGTCAATGCAGACATAGCACACAACCTCAGGGTTATCGTACGGTGCAAAACCTATGAATGAAACCAGGTAGTTGCCCTCAGTACGTCCCATCTTCTCGGCTGTTCCCGTTTTTCCGGAAATAACATAGCCCTTGACGTTTGCATAATCGCCTGTGCCTTCAGCCACAACGGCTCTCAAGCATTCCCGCACCTTGTCGCAGGTTTCCCCGGAAGCCACCCTTGATACAAGAGTTTTATCGGTACTCTGTATCAGCTCGCCCGTATCTGAGTATATTCCCTTTACCACGTATGGCTTGTAAAGATAACCGCCGTTTACTATCGAACAGAATGCTGAGCTGAGCTGGATCATCGAAAGGTTAAAGTTCTGTCCGAATGAGTTTGTTGCAAGGTCAATTTCCTTCATGTTCTCTTCCGTGTACAGAAGGCTCTTGCAGCTTATCTCACTCGGAAGGTCAATTCCTGTATATTTGCCGAAGCCGAATCTCTGCTGATATTTGCAGAAGTTCTTTACCCCTATCCTTTCGGCCATTGTCATAAGGGCAACGTTGCAGGACTCTGCCAGTGCGTGTTTTGTATCAAGTGCGCCGTGTCCGTCAACATTATGGCATTTAACCGTATCATCCTGGAATTCAATGCTTCCGTCACAATAGAAATCATCTTCCATTGTCACGGCCTTTTCTTCAAGTCCCGCCGTCAGCGTAAACGGTTTGAATGTGGAGCCCGGTTCGTAACTCTGGGAGATGCACCAGTTTGTCCAAAGTGAGCTGAGCGTACTTGTTACTTCCTCATCCGTAAGCTTTTCAAGATCTTTCTTTTTGAAATATGCTGAAAGATCGTAAGGATCATTGCAGTCAAAGTTTCCGCTGTCAGCCATTGCGTAAATCTCGCCGGTGTTAGGATTCTGGATTATGCACGCAACAGTTCCGCACTTTTCATGACTCTTGAATTCTTCTATCTTTTCTTCAACGATCTCCTGGATGTTGACATCGATGGTACTTCTTATGGTACAGCCGTTTTCAGCTTCTATGCGCTCTGTTTCAAGGACGTTATCGCTGTTGATATATGTGAACTCCCTGCCGTCGGTGCCGGTCAGCACATCGTCGTATGAAAGTTCCAGTCCGTACAGGCCGGCGCCACCGCTCATAAAGCCGATGACTGAACTTGCGAGGGAGCCGTATGCATATTTTCTCTGGCTGTTGTTCTCAAGCCAGATGCCGGCTATGTTCAGATTCTCGTCCTTTTCCTTCATGAACTCCTCAACTTCCGTGAAGTCAAGATTCTTTTTGAGGACGATGTAGCTCCTGTCCGGATTTTCATTTATTCTTGCCGTGATTTCTTCTTTGCTGAACCCGAAATTTCTTTCAATTGCGTCAACTGTCGGTTCGAGAAAACGTTCCGGCTTTGAAAGGATTACCTTTGGATCAAGGATCAGGTTGTACGTAATGTTGCTGGTTGCAAGAACCATGCCGTTCCTGTCGGTTATATCTCCCCTCTTTGCAGGTATTGTTGAGAGGTCCTGTTCCGACTGGGACTGGGCAGCCTGCGCATAACGGTCGCCGTCAAAAATATAAATGACAAACAGCCTTGCTGCCACAACGGCAAGCAGTCCGAAAAGAATTATCACAATAACGCCAAAGCGCTTATTCGGTTTTATTTCCTGCTTATTTTTTGCCATATTTAAATGCAAAGATTGGACAACTAATAAAACTTAGCTGTCCATATCTTTGAATCAGTCCTCTGTTAATTCTGCGACCTTCTGGATGTATTCGGAATTGTCTGTCTTGTATGATATCACCTGGTCCGCAGAGCTTCTGACCATTCCCAATTCCTCTGTCGCTGTCTTTATTACTTCTTTTATATCAACGTACTGGTTGATGGAGTATTCCTTTGAGTCGTTCTGGGCCTTGAGGTCGCTGTACTGCGATTCCAGACTGCTGATTTCCGATGCAAGCTGGCTGTTTCTTAACGTGCAGTTCAGGTTGATTATTACCGCAGCTAATGTTACCAGTATAACAGCTCCTAATAAGTCGGATCGTAGCCATGTC
>JAZUFV010000110.1:0-9414 GCA_045640845.1 Lachnospiraceae bacterium | reverse complement strand
TATAAAATGACTGATTATACTGAAATTGCAAAACAACTTAAAGCTATATCAGCTGATGTGGAAAGTGAGATTTCAATACTTGCGAACGCTTCGGCCTTGATAAACAGTTCTATGGATGGGCTAAACTGGTGCGGGTTTTATTTGATGAAGAACGGCAAACTGCAGCTTGGACCTTTTCAGGGGAAAGTTGCCTGCATTTCAATTGATCTCGGAAAAGGCGTCTGCGGTACAGCGGCAATTAAGAAAGAAAGCGTTTTGGTCAAGGATGTACATTCATTTGACGGACATATTGCCTGCGACAGTGCATCAAATTCGGAAATAGTAATTCCGATAATGAAAAATGGGGATTTGTACGGAGTCCTGGATATTGACAGTCCTCAGCTGGCCAGATTTACAGAAGAGGACAGAACCGGCCTTGAGCTTGTTGTAAAAACGCTTGAGAAAGTTCTGGATACGTCAGCGGATGGGAAAAGATAAACCAATGCAATATGAACATATAAAACATCCGTGGGGAGACGACGAAAAATGATAGTGAGGTGAACCCAGGGCAGCTTGCAGCAGGTTGGCGGATGAGACGTTTATCCTCGTCTGCGAGTATGGCTGCAATGGCTGTGACACGGAAATCGTGCTGTTTAAGCGCAGATAAGGTCGATTATGAATCAAAAAGAAAGAAGTTATAATCAATATTATGAAACCTTTGCTTTTGGCGACAGTCCCGAGCTGGCGGACGAGCTCTTGAAGCTGGTGCTGGAAGGAAAGAAGACGGCAACATTGTCCATACTTCTTGAGGATGAAGCAAAGCCGAAAATCGGTGATCTTTCTCTTGTGCTGGACGGGCGCGGAGAGCCCGCATGTGTGATAAAAACCGTATACCTTCAAATGGTTCCGTTCGGCAATCTGACATGGGATATGGTCAAACTGGAAGGTGAAGAAGACTCTTTTGAAGAGTGGAGGGCCGAAAGCAGACGCTACTGGACACGGGACGCAGAAAGACGCGGATACATTTTTGACGATACGACGCCGGTTTGCTTTGAAATATTTGAACTGACGGAGGTGCTTTAGCACTTTTTACGGCCCTGTAAGCCCCATAAATACTAGGCTTGCGGGGCTTTTGAACAACTACAATGTATAGTCGTACTTGAAGCAATGAAGGCAAGACTGAATGATAAGAAAGAGCCGAATCTCTTTTATATGAGAACCGAAAAAGGAGTTGAGGTGGATTTGATTCTTCGAAAGAAAGGAATGCTTTTCCTTTTTGAAATAAAATCGTCCATGACGCCTAATAAAGATTTTTCCCGGAATATGAGGCTTCTCTGTGACAGTGAGCCGAATGCTGAAGCAATGAATGTAGTCTATTGCGGGGAGCCTTACGAATCATTTCAAAACTGCAGATATATTCATTACAGCGATGTATCAGAGTACATTAAATAAATTTGAATTTATATGTTTTGGAACAATTGATTTATGAAAACGATAGGACTGATCGGTGGGATGAGTTGGGAAAGTACAATCCCCTATTACACAATCATCAATGACATAATCTTTAATGAACTTTGTGTCGGAAACCTGAAAAAAGAATCGCAGGAAACGATGGCCCGGATCATAAAAGAACTGAAACAGAACGGCGCTGAGGCAGTAATACTCGGCTGTACGGAAATCGGCCTTCTTGTCACCCCGGAAACATCCGAACTCCCGATATTCGATACGACGGTCATTCATGCAACGAGAGCTGCAGAACTATCTTACGAGGAATAAGGTTAGGGTAAAAAAGCATAAAATTGCATTTTAATTACGTGGGGAGAAATATGAATCTTAGAATTACCAATGATGGAAATGAGAATGACATCAATGAAATTCATCAGATGCTTAAAGCATATAATTTAAGCAAAAGGGAAATAGCAGAGGATATTCCCATTGGTATATATTACGAAGATGACGATGGCCGGAAACTTGCGGGACTGACGGGAGAAACCTTTGGAAACTGGTTATGCATCAAGTATCTGTATGTAGATGAAAAACTGAGGGGAACCGGTATAGGCAGCAAAATTATGGAAGCTGCTGAGAACGAAGCCAAAAACCGGGGATGCAAGTATGCATTCGTGGACACATTCTCGTTTCAGGCACCTGCTTTTTATGAAAAGTTAGGATACAAAGAGGTCTTTGCATTGACAGATTATCCATATACGGAAGAAAGATATTATTATACGAAGGAATTAATGACGGAGTGATTCGCCTCCCTCGTTTATATCTGATTTCAAGGAGGAAAATAAAATGAAAAATGACTGTATAATTCGTTTGGAAAAGAAGGAAGACTACCGCGAGACAGAGAATCTTGTCAGGGAAAGTTTCTGGAATGTATACCGTCCGGGCTGCCTGGAACATTATGTATTAAAGTGTCTGCGCAGCAATCCGGCTTTTGTTCCTGAGCTTGATTTCGTTATGGAGAAAGATGGCAGGATCATCGGACAGAATGTTTTTGTCAGAGCTGTTATTCAGACAGATAATAACGGATGCATCCCTATCATGACGATGGGCCCGATATGCATCACACCGGAACTGAAAAGACATGGTTATGGAAAGGTGCTGCTGGACTATTCGCTTGAGAAAGCTAAAGAACTTGGCTGCGGCGCAGTATGTTTCGAAGGGAATATAGATTTCTATGGTAAAAGCGGATTCACCTATGCAAGTGATTATGGTATCCGCTACCATGGTCTTCCCGAAGGAGAGGATGCGTCATTCTTCCTTTGTAAAGAACTGATACCGGGTTATCTTGATGGAATTACCGGAGAGTATGCAACGCCACAGGCTTATTTTGTCTGTGAAGAAGATCCGGAAGGATTTGCAGCTTACGAGGAAACTTTTCCGTATAAGGAAAAGCTTAAACTTCCGGGACAGCTGTTCTAAACGATAAAAGATACCCACGGCCCCGGCACAGGGCGTGGGTACTATATTAAAGAGACAAATCTGAATTTACGGAGAAATAATGAGTAATTATAAATATATCAGTCTGGCAGAAATGCCGTCAATTAAGGATGAAGCTGCTGAATGGTTTCACAGTAAGTGGCGTGTACCGAAAGAAGCATATCTTGAATGCATGGAATCATACCTGAATGGAGAGACGGATTACGGCTGGTATTTATGCCTTGATGATGACAGAATCGTGGCGGGTATGGGAGTCATTGAAAATGATTTCCATGACAGAAAAGACCTGACACCAAACGTGTGCGCCGTATATACGGAAGAAGATCATCGCGGCAGGGGGATTGCAGGACAGTTGCTTCATATGGTGGTAGAGGACTGCAGACGGAAAGGAATATCTCCGGTTTATCTTGTTACTGACCATACAGGGTTTTATGAGCGGTATGGTTGGGAGTTCTTATGTATGGTTCAGGGCGATGATGAACCTGAAATGTCAAGAATGTATATTCATCACTAAATGCAGGATGACCAACGTAAGGGAAATGCAATTGTTTTAGGAAGGATAGATAATAACTATGGGAATGAAAGCAAGGGAACTGGGGTTCCCGTTTAATGAACGCTGTGGGAAATGGAACGCTATTACTGATGTTGCGGGTGTAGAGGTTGGATTTTGCACTGTGATCGAAGGCGAAGCCGGGCCGGATACCACGCCGGAGAGTGACTTTGCCCGAACGGGCGTGACCTGCATTATGCCCAGGGGCCATAGGGCCAGCGCGGTCTTTGCGGGAAGAGCAGACCTGAATGGAAACGGAGAACTTACCGGAACCCATTGGGTGGATGATTCCGGCTTCCTTCACGGGCCGGTTCTGATCACCAATACAAACAGCGTAGGAATTACCAGAGATACAGCCGCCAAATGGCTGCTGGATAACGATTATTTTTATCCGATGAGGGACGCAGACGGGAAGCCTGTTCCGGGCTACGGATTTTTCTACCCGGTTGTGGGAGAGACCTATGATGGCCTTCTGAATAATATCAACGGTTTCCGGGTAAAACCGGAACATGTGCTGAAAGCATTGAACAGTGCTGCATCCGGACCCGTTGAGGAAGGCAACGTGGGCGGCGGTACAGGAATGCGCTGCCATGGCTTCAAAGGCGGTACGGGAACCGCTTCCCGTATTGTAAAAACAGAAGCCGGCGAATTTACAGTGGGCGTCCTGGTGCAGGCGAACCACGGAAAACGTGAAGAACTGAACATTTTCGGAATTCCTTTCGGAAATGAGGTTGAAGGCGCAGAGGCAATCAACAGGCGCCTGTCTCCAAAAGAGGGCGATGGTTCCATGATCGCTGTGATCGCTACCGATGCTCCGGTCCTGCCGTGGCAGCTTTCCAAGCTGGCGCGCCGTGCAGGATTGGGAATGAACCGTCTGGGCTCCGGAAACGGAAGCAATTCCGGGGACATTTTTATCGCTTTTTCCACGGCCAATGAAGGAGCATACAATGATGTCTGCTCTCAGGTGGAACTTTTGGGTGATCTGCAGCTGGATCCGTTATTCCATGCAGTAACAGATGCCACTGCGGAAGCCATCGTGAACGCGCTGGTAAATGCAAAGGACATGGAAGGCCGCAACGGAAACAGGCTTTTTGCACTTCCTCATGACGAGATACGCCGCATACTGGAAAAATATAAATCCTTCCTGGATGAAGCCTGGAAACTTAAGGAAAACTGATATATCACAGATAAATTAAAGCCGTCTGAAACTGAATCAGGTGGCTTTTTTGCTTTTTGCGTTTTGCCGGTCAATTACTGTGGATTCTTTCGAATATACTGCCCGGCTGTTCACACTTCGGACAGATGAAATCATCCGGAAGGTCACCCTGGTAAACATAACCGCAGACAGGGCATCGCCATGTTTCACCCTGATATTCTGTTTCTGCAGTATAGGCAGCAGCTGTAACCGGCTCCTCATACTGAGGTGCAAAATTACTATTGATATCGTTGAGAATATCGCAGTCAAGCTGACCGGCAGATCCCATTTTGTAAAGGATGGTCATGGCCTCGCCATGGGACAGACCGGCTTTATACGGCCGTTCTTCAACAAGGGCCTGATAAATATCAAGGCAGGCTAACAGACGTTCATTTTTTCCAAGCCGGTCAGCCTTGTATCCGAACGGATATCCGCTACCGTCAAGCTTCTCGTGATGCAGGCTTGCCCACGAAGTGATTTCCTCCAGCCCTCCTACGGCACTTAAAAGTTTCCATGTTCCCAGTGCATGGTTCTGGATCTCCTTATATTCTGTGTTTGAAAGCTTGCCCGGCTTTTCAAGAATATCATTGCTGATAAGGAGTTTTCCCATATCATGCAGGGCGCCTGCGATGTAGAGCTTATCGCAGGTTTCTTTGTCATAGTTATAATATTGCCCCATGCTCTCTGCTTTCTCAGCAATTCCTATGGAATGCCTCCAGGTGAAATTAGACTTGTAGTCAGTGATCTTAGCGAAGAAAGAAGAAATTTCGCGCAGGACTTCCATCGAAATATCATTTGATAATTCCGGGATCATAGTATGTACAACTTTACGGCAATTTTCGCCGGTTATGCTCATTAATGATTCATAATCAATTGCCTTTATAAAAAGATCAGCACTTTCATCGGAAACAGTGATCCCGCGTTCTTTGTTTATCCAGTCGATGATGGCTTCATACTTTTCGCGGTCCATGGCATCAAGAGAAAAGGTGACATCTACTACATCTGCAATATGGATCAGCTGTGCATATAACGGAACCATATCAGCTGTCAGCCCAAGCGCACCTTTTCCATCGGCACGTTCATGATGGAACAGCACGGTTCCGCGGACCAGGTGATAAAACGGCAGTTTGGCCATCAGTTTTTCACCGGCCACGCAGTGCTCAAACATATTTGCTTCGTCTAAGGATTTATTTTCGCCGGAGAACTCATCCTTTAAATATTCTGCCAGTGCGCAGTCATGAAGGACAGCGGTTTGTGTAAGAGCATAAAGAACATCCAGGGAATACCCGGCTTCTTTTGCCATCAGATTTGTGAGGGCAGCAACTCTTTTTCCGTGATTTCTTGCAGTCTTAATGATCTCGTCTTCCACATAATCCAGTGATAAAGAAAGAGTATTAAGCAGTTTGGTCATTTCAATAAACATACAATAAAACCTCACAGATTGATTTCCAAAGACTTGACATCCATGTAATTATAAACAAACCGTCGCTGCTTTTGAAGAATAAAATGAAAGAAAACAAAGAACCAGATTTTCCCGAAAGCTTTCAAGGAGAGAGAATTTCACAGGAAACGGTGTTATAATAGCGGCATGGCTCAGGAAAAATGCAAAAAATTAAATATGGGACCTGTGTTTGTCCTGCTTGCAGCGTTGTGCTTCAGTATAGGCGGACTCTGCATAAAAAGCATAGACTGGAACCCTATGGCTATCAACGGTGCACGCAGCGTGCTGGCTGTTATTGTTTTTGGACTTTACCTGCTGGCAATCCGTCATAAGCTTGTAATAAATAAGCCGGTGATAATCGGGGCACTTTCCATGTCGGCCACCACCATTCTTTTTTCTTTTGCCAACAAAATGACAACGGCAGCCAATACAATTATTCTTCAGTTTACGGCGCCTATTTTTGTCATTATCCTGTCCGCACTTATTTTCAAAGTAAAACCGAAAAAACTGGATATCATTGCAGTGGTCCTGATATTCGGCGGAGTTGTCTGCTTTTTTATTGATGGCATTTCTGCCGGAAACATGCTGGGAAACGGCCTTGCGCTTATTTCCGGAATTACATACGCCGGCATATTCATGATGAATACTGCGGAAAATGCCGATTCTCTCTCAGCCACCTTTTTCGGCATGTGTATAAATGTCGTGGTGGGCGCGCCATTCATTTTTCAGCAGGATTTTTCAAAAACCACTCCTTTGGCGTGGGTGGCTTTTTTCTGCCTCGGAGTTTTCCAGGTAGGCCTTGGGTATGTCTTTCTGAACATGGGGCTTAAATCCACACCGGCCACCATGGCTTCATTGGTCTGCGGTCTGGAACCGGTGCTTAATCCGGTGCTGGTTGCAATTTTCTACCATGAAAAACTGACGCCGCTGGCACTTGTCGGAGCTGTCATTGTTTTCCTGACAATCATTATCTATAACGTTCTGAAATCACGCCGAGATCCCGGCTGAGGAGAGCAGGGAACCTCTGTATGTTGGTGGTCCCATGCGATACCAATAAGTTTTTACTTATTGGTATCATATTTATTTACAGTTTTACTTCTTACAAAATGTATGATAATTTTTTAAGCAGAGGCCAAGGCCTTTAAGAATAAAAAAGGAGGTCAATAGTAATGAAAAGACAAAGAATAGATGTTCATCATCACATCGCGCCGGATTCCTATATCAGCGCCCTTCATCGCAACGGGATCCATGATATTTTCGGAAATGAGCCTCTTCCTGAGTGGAAAGAGGAATGGATGCTCCAGTACATGGAACGGTTTAACATCGCCGGAGTTGTTGCTTCATTAACATCACCGGGCGTTTTATTCCCGGATCTTCCAAATGCAAAAGAACTGGCATGCACACTTTCCAGAGAAGTAAACGAAGGCTTTGCAGAACTCAAGCAGCGTCTGGGACTTAAGTTCGATGCCATCGCAACACTGCCGCTTCCATATACCGATGAAGCTCTGAAAGAGATGGAATATGCTCTTGATACTCTTCATCTTGCAGGTGTTGCACTCTTTACAAATTATGACGGACATTATCCGGGAGAAGATCAGTTTGACGAATTCTGGGCAGAAATCAGCAAGAGAAATGCAGTAGTTCATGTTCATCCGGATATGGGCTGCGGCGGCAACAGGCCTAAATATTTAAGCTTCCCTCCAAACTTCCTTGAGGTTGCGTTTGAGCCTACACGTATGGCAGTTTCAATGATCTGCTGTCCAAAGCATTTCATGCTTAAATACCCTAACCTTAAGATAATTCTTCCGCATAACGGCGGAACACTTCCATACAGCATGGGGCGTCTTTCATATCCGATCAGGAAATGGGCAGGCGACTATACTGCAATAAACGTTGCCGGAATTGAGAACCTGACAAACAAGTTCTGGTTTGATACCGCAATTTCATCTTCGCCGTGGACATATCCTTCACTTACTGCCCTTGCAGGAACAGAAAAGATCGTCTTCGGCTCAGATGCCGGAATAGACTGGGTATGCGGACCTCTTGAGGTTGAACATATGAATGCGGAGATCGACAAATACTTCAAGGATCAGCCTGAGGCACTTGAAGCTATCGATCACGGAAACGCTCTTGATCTGTTCCCACAGTTCAAACCGTTGTTTGAATGAGAACAATAAGTTAGAAAATACGTATCCCCCTTTACTTTGTGACAAGACGCAGATACTCCAGAAAGTTCTGCGTCTTTTCATTAAAGAACTTCTGCCTGTTGTATATAAGTGAAAGGTTTCTGATAAGAAGATCCTCAGGAACGGTGTAGATATCAAATACACTGTAATCAGGCGGGATGAGCGCATATTTGGAAATGACACCTATGCCAAGGCCGTTTTCCACTGCCACCTTTACGCCGTCATAGCTGTTGTAAATGCCGGCAACCCTGTACGGGATATTCTTTGCCGACAGCGTGTCTGCAAGGAGCGAAGGATAGCTTTTAACATGCTTTCTGAGCACAAGCTTTGTCCCGGCAAGAGCTTCAAGCTCAATAGAGTTTCCCGGCTGGGCATTATCGCCAAACGGGTTGTCGCCTTTTTTACAGATTATGAAAGGACTGTCGGTGGTAAGGGGCTCAATGATAAGCGACTCATTATCAACCCTGTCACCAACCACGGCCACATCAAGTTCACCGTTCAGAAGAAGCTCTTCAATTTCCGAAGTCAGGCTTGAGTACAGAAAAATATTAAGGTCGGGATCAACCTTTTTATAATCTGCAACCAGCTTGTTAAGATAGTAGTTTCCGATGGAAACGCTTCCGCCCAGCCTGAGCTCAGGAGATTCATTTTCCATCCGCATTACGTATTCTATTTCTTTGTAATAATCCAGGAGATGCTGGGAGTAGTCCCTTAGGGTACTTCCGGCATGGGTGAGCGCAATGCGGTTATTTATGCGTTCAAACAATTTTGCTTTGTAGTTGTATTCAAGATCCTTTATGGCCTGACTTATTGCGGACTGGCTTATATGCAGCTCCTCTGCCGCCTTTGTCATATTCATATTTCTGCAGACCGTAAGGAAGATTTCCATTCGTCTTAACATATTGTCACCCCATCAATAAGTTTTTACTTATGTCTTTTATCTATTATCCATATTTTACCTTAACACGTCAATATGTTATCTTTCAGTTAAATGGGCGCTGTTGCTCATCTAAATAAAAAAGGAGGCGTAGACATGTTATCTAACTTTATTGTTTGTCTGGCAATATTCGTTATCTGTCAGGCAATAGGTGACTTTGTAGGTATGAAAACAAAAGGTATT
>JAZUFV010000109.1:0-3228 GCA_045640845.1 Lachnospiraceae bacterium | reverse complement strand
GTATTCACAGAAGCTGGACATCACGATATTTTCTACCGTATGTGGGATGTGGGACTTGGTGAGTGCGATGTCTGGTATAACGAAGGCTCTGAGCCATCGGGACCTATCAAGAATAACAAGATCAAGGACATGATTAACAGAGGCATCAATGCTTCTGCAGCCATGCTGATCATTAATCCGGGAGCATGCAATACGTACAAGATCGGAATGAAGAACGCAAGCTTTTCAAAAGGATCGGTACAGTATGTGGGAAGCGAGCTCCGTGCGATAATCCTCAACAAGATGCATGTTTCTTACGGTGATACGATCTGCATCATCAGCGGGGAATCAATCGCAGTTGAGTCGGCAATCCTTGCAAGTGAAGGGCATATTATTGCCGTTGAATATTCCGAAAGAGACAGAAAGACTCTGGAGGATAATGTTGAAAAATTCGGCATCAATAATGTTTCGATCATCGATCATGTTGATGATGAGGTTATGTCAGGTCTTCCGGTTCCGTCACTTACAATGCTTGTTGCATCAGCAAGCATGGAACAGGAGATACAGTGCCTGTTAAGACTCAATCCGGAAATGGAGTTCGTAATTTATACACTTGATTTCAAGATGGCCGCACGAATTCCGGAACTCTTTGAAAAGTACGGTATTTCAGATATGGATATGATACAGGTTTCTGTATCAAAAATGAATCAGAACAATATGTTCCAGACCGAACCTGCACCATGGATCATTTCAGGTCATGCAGAAGGCAATGGACAGAAATAAAGAAAGCGTGGAGACATTGGGTAAGATAACAGAAATAAGATGGCATGGCCGGGGCGGACAGGGAGCAAAGACAGCCTGCCTCCTTCTGGCGGATGTTGCGTTCGCCGCAGGAAAATATGTTCAGGGATTTCCTGAATACGGCCCTGAAAGAATGGGCGCGCCTATCACGGCATTTAACCGTATAAGCGATGAAAGATGCACTATTCATTCAAATATTTATACACCTGATTTTGTAGTAGTTGTTGATGAGACCCTTCTTGAGTCTGTTGACGTTACGGGAGGACTGAATCCTGACGGAGCAATTGTGATCAATTCATCAAAGGATCCTGAAGAACTTAAACCTCTGCTTCGCGGATACAAAGGAAAGGTCTGCACCATAGATGCCCGTACAATCTCTGAGAAGCATCTGGGCAGCTATTTCCCTAATACTCCTATGCTTGCCGCAATCGTTAAGGTGAGCGGAGTTCTTCCTGTAGACAAGTTCATTGCCGACATGGAAGACTCATTCAGGCATAAATTTGCCACAAAGCCGCAGGTGGTTGAGGGCAATATGAACTGCCTCAAAGAATCCATCCAGGAGGTAAAGGGAGCATGATAAGACAGGCTAAAGATATAAATGAACAGACTCCTTGGCAGGAAATGACACTCGGAGGAGAGATTGCCGAAGCGGCAACTTCTGTTCTTACAAAAACAGGAGAGTGGCGTTCAAACCGTCCTGTATACATAGTTGAAAACTGCAAGCAGTGCCTGCTTTGCGCACCGATGTGTCCGGATTCTTCCATACCTGTTAAGGATGGAAAAAGGTCGGACTTCGATTATGATCACTGCAAGGGCTGCGGTATATGCTATAAGATCTGCCCGTTCGGAGCAATTAAGTTTGTAAAGGAGGGACAGGAAAATGAGTAAGAGAGAAAGAATGTCAGGAAATGAAGCGGTTGCGCTTGCAATCCGCCAGATTGAGCCTGATGTATTTGCAGCTTTTCCTATAACACCTTCAACTGAGATTCCTCAGTATTTTGCACAGTATGTTGCAGATGGAAAGGTAAAAACGGAATTCATACCTGTTGAGTCGGAACATTCATCAATGTCTGCATGCATGGGCGCTGAGGCTTCAGGATGCCGCGCCGTAACTGCAACATCTTCCGCAGGACTTTCATTCATGTATGAGGTTCTTTATGTTGTGGCATCCGCAAGGCTTCCGGTAACGCTTGCCTGCGTTAACAGAGCTCTTACAGGCCCTATAAACATCAATAACGACCATTCCGATTCCATGGGCGCAAGAGATTCAGGATGGATCCAGATATATGCTGAAAATAATCAGGAAGCATATGACAACTTCCTTCAGGCAATGCGCATAGGCGAGCATAAAGATGTAAGACTTCCTGTAATGATATGTCAGGACGGCTTCATCACATCACATGCTGTTGAGAACATCATTCTTGAAGAAGATGCTGATGTTAAGGCTTTTGTGGGCGAATATAAGCCTGAAAACTATCTGCTAAATAGTGAAAGGCCGCTTGCCGTAGGTCCTTACGATGTATGTCCGTATTATATGGAACATAAAGTCCAGGAAGCTGAAGGCATGAAGAATGCAAAGAAAGTTATTCTGGATGTTGCAGATGATTTTGAAAAGACATTCGGCCGTAAATACGGTTTATTTGAAGAATACAGAATGGAAGATGCCGAGGCGGCGCTTGTCCTTATCGGAAGCACAGCAGGAACGGCAAAGGCATGCGTGGATTCATTAAGAGAGCAGGGCCTTAAGGTTGGCCTGATAAAGATCCGTGTATTCCGTCCGTTCCCGGGAGAGGAACTTGCTGCGGCACTTTCAAAGGTTAAAGCTGTGGCTGTAATGGATAAGAGTGAAGGCTTCAGCGCAAACGGAGGACCTTTATTTGCAGAAACAGCATCTGCATGCATAAGCCTTCCTGAAATCCCGAAGATGATAGATGTTGTATACGGACTGGGCGGACGTGACTGCCGTGTTGAGGATATCGAAAAGGTATACAGACATCTCTTTGAAATCATCGAAAGCGGAAATGTCGGTGAACGTTATCTGCATATGGGCCAGAGAAGTAATGAAAAGGAGGTGCTCTAAATGGCTTACAATCATAAAATTGAACTTTCAAAGCCTGAAAGATTTGCACCGGGACACCGTCTCTGCTCCGGATGCGGCGCAGGTATCCTGTGCCGTGCAATGACACGTGCAATGAATGAAGAAGATAAGGCTGTCATTGTCAACGCAACCGGCTGCCTTGAGGTATCTACATTCCTTTATCCTTTCACGGCATGGGAGGATTCATACATCCACAGCGCATTTGAGAATGCATCCGCGGTTGCAAGCGGAGTTGCAGCTTCAATAAAGAGAAAGAAAGAAAAAGGCGAACTTGAGCACGAAACAAAGGTACTTGTTATCGGCGGAGACGGCGGAACATATGATATAAGTCGGAGGCCAAGCGGTCTTAG
>JAZUFV010000108.1:0-1607 GCA_045640845.1 Lachnospiraceae bacterium | reverse complement strand
GACTGTTACGAAAAATCCTGCAGTATCACCTGTGATGCCGCCGAAGTTTTTCATGCTCATGTATCTGTAATATAAGAATACCAGAACTGCCAGCACACACATTACAGCACCTGCCGGCAGGTTCATGATGACCATGAATGCTGCTGCCAGAACTGCCTGGACGTTCAGCAGCGCAAAGACCAGAGTCTTTGCCTTGTCTGCCGAAGTGTTAAATGTGTTCAGCATTCCGCCCTTTTTCGCATTTGGAAACTTTAGTACTGCAATGCCGCTGAGGGCTCTTGAAAGGAAGAAGGCCCCTGCAACAGATGCAATAAGCTCCGGTTTTACCTGAGACATGGCTGCCACATAGATCAGGCCAAGTACAGCCAGCATTATGACTGCAAATGCTCCGATATGTGGATCCTTTAATATCTCAAGCTTTTCTTCTTTTGATTTGTATGATTTAATGGCGTCCATTGTGTCCATGTAGCCGTCCACATGGAAGCCGCCTGTTATCAGCAGCGGAATTGCAGTCATGATCAGAACTCTGGCAATATCTCCGATCTGAAATCTGCTGCAGATGAACTGCCACAGAAACATAAGAGCGCCGATCACCGCTCCGATCCATGGAAAGAATATCAGCTGATAACGCATTTCCTTCTCCTGCCAGTCAAAATGAGGCACAGGTATCTTGGAATATATTGCAAATGATATGCATAATGCTTTTAAAAATGACATCTGTTTCTCCTCATTTTATTTTTACAGGTATTCCTGCAACGCTTTCCCAGACTTCATCAGCTTCATTTGCCAGAAAAGCGTTTATTCTGCCTAAAGCCCTGATATAGGCCAAGGTTATCTCATCATACTCCACGCCATCTTCAAATATATTATTTGAGACCACAACAAACTGGGCAAGAGAGTCTTTCAGCTCTTTCATCTGGCTGCAGACCTTGCTTACCACAAGGTCTTCCTCCACAGGCACTTCTCCCTGAAACATCTCATTTGCAGTCAGGTTTGAAGTGCACTCAAGAAGAGCTCCGGAAGGTCCTTCCATTTTAGCAAGGCAGTCCTTAATATCCGCCGGCTGCTCAATGGTTATAAAGCCCTTTCCGGCACGCAGCTGTCTGTGTCTTTCAACGATTTTTTCTTCCTCTTTTCCATACACCTTCATGGTGGCTATGTAATACATGGGAAGCTGTTTTTCGCTGCAAATATATTTAATTCTTTCTTCTGCATAGGCGGATTTTCCGCTTCCGCTTCCTCCAAGAATCAGTATCATCTATTTTCCTCTATCCGGCTGTCAATTCTGAAAACGGGTATACTGATCAATCTTAAGATCATCAAATGACAGCCGGTCTTTATATAACGTAAGGGCTGTGTCCATAAGGGAGCACATCATTACTGCGCCTGTTCCCTCCCCAAGGGCCATGCGGGCGTTGATTACGGGAGCGATATTAAGAGCCGAAAGGATCATGGCTGATGCAGGCTCTCCGCTGACGTGAGATCCCAGTATATAATCTGCAACCTCAGGAAACAGTTTCACTGCGCACAGGGCTGAAACCGCACTGATTACTCCATCCACCACAACAGGGATCTTATAAGTCGGAGGCCAAGCGGTCTTAGGAAGA
>JAZUFV010000107.1:0-7064 GCA_045640845.1 Lachnospiraceae bacterium | reverse complement strand
ACAAGTGTAACGTCGTTTCTGTAATCCTTAGGGAACAGAGGACGCATAGGTCTGTCGATTACACGAGAAGTAAGTGTTGCGTGTTCGCTTGCTTTTCCTTCACGTTTGTTGAATCCGCCTGGAATTTTTCCAACGGCGTACATTTTTTCTTCAAAGTCTACGTTCAGAGGGAAGAAATCGATTCCCTCACGAGGCTTGTCTGTTGCTGTGACAGTTGTAAGAACAACGGTGTCACCATAATGCATAAGTGCTGCTGCGTTAGCCTGAGCTGCAACACGGCCGATATCGATCCTTAAAGGTCTTCCGGCAAGATCCATTTCAAATGTTTTGTACATTTTTCCTCCTTTGCTTTAAGCAGAAGAGCCGAAACAACTGAAAAACCTGTGAAGTTTTCCCGGGCTTTTCAGTTACTTCGGAAATTCTTCTGCTTAAACTTATATTAATCGTCCTCTCCAGTGGACATTTTCTGCCATAAAATTACTAAAGACTTAGGACCTGAGCCCTAAGTCTTTGTAAACAAGTATTATTTTCTGATTCCGAGTTTCTCGATCAGAGTACGATAAGCTTCGATGTCTTTTGACTTAAGATAGTCAAGAAGACCTCTTCTTCTACCAACCATTTTCAGAAGACCACGTCTTGAATGATGATCCTTCTGATGTGTTTTAAGATGCTCTGTGAGTTCCTTGATCCTGAATGTAAGAATTGCAATCTGTACTTCCGGTGAACCGGTATCTTCAGGTGTTTTTCCGTACTCAGCAATAAGCTGGGCTTTGATTTCTTTTGTGATCATTTTTAATCCTCCTGTTATTTGATACGCCGGTGGCTAAGTGTCGGCTGGAGATTCCGTACACCGGGCCGCGGCAAAAACTGCCTGCACAAACGCAAGCTTGGGTATGATACCATCATTCTTCCTGTGTTGTCAAGGAATTTATGCTATTTTGAGAATTCTGTAAGGAGCAGTTCAACACCTATCTGCTCATCCATCCCGCCGGACTTGATCAGTCTGTCGGTTTCCGATATGCGGTCAAGTATCTTTTCTATTTTCTCAGCGTTGAAATAACGGACAAACTTAAGGTGTTTATCTATAACATAGCCCGACTTTTTCAGACGGGATCTTATCTCATATCCCGACATCCCCTTTTCGGAAAGATCCGCAACCTGCAGCATTGTCCTGAACTGCATTCTGACCATTGCAAGGATATAAAGCGGATGTTCCCTGTTGGTGACCAGACCGTAATAGAACTTAAGGACGCCTGCCGGATTTCTGCTGCACATTGAATCAAGCATATCAAATATTTTTGATTCAATATCCTCACTTGTTACCGCAAGAACAGTTTCTTCCGTTATCTCTGATGCATCGCCCGCAAAGGCTACCATTTTTTCATATTCCTGACGGAGGCGGTCATACTCCGTACCCACGCGGTCGATGATAAGCTGTGCCGTGCTCTTTTTTATGTTTTTACCTGCTGCCGCAAACCCGCGTGCGAGCCACTTCATAACAGCTTCCTCGCTGTCTGCCGAGCATTCGCACACAATACCTTTTTCATCTATTGTCTTAAAAATCTTCTTGGTCTTTGTAACTTCGGGTTCAAAGAATGCCAGCACTGTTGTGGCAGGAAGATCAGCAAGAATCTTTTCAAGCAGTTTATCGCTTCCGTCTGCCTGCCGGCTCTCAGCGTCTTCTTCTGTATCAGACTTCTTTTTTGCCTTGAATTTTCCGGAATTTTCAACAAGTACCAGACGTTTTTCAGCAAAGAAAGGCAATGTGACCACACTGTCATAAACGGCCGAAAAATCTATATCTTTCCCCTCAAAAGCGGAGAAATTAATATCACCGTTTCCGGCAACCAGTTTCTTCAGTTGTTCTTTATAATTCCTGCGCTTATATGCTTCCTCTCCATAGAAGAGATAAACATTTGCCAGGGAATCCTTTGTGATCTTAATACTCATGGGTTAATTTTATCACATTCGGTTTTCAGGCTGCAACTATAGGTTACTGCTCTCCCTTTTCTTTTTACATCTATCATTATTCCGCCGTAATCCTGCGTGCTGTAAATTTTGCATCCGGCCTTTTGAAGCCTTTTTAAAGCCTCTTTGTGGGGATGTCCGTAAGAATTGTCTACTCCGGCAGAGATGATGGCTGTTTTTGGAGATACGGCACTAAGGAAAGCATCCGAAGAAGAATTCCTTGATCCGTGATGAGGAACATCCAGAATGTCATATTCTTTTCCCCCGCCCAGCAGACTAATGATTTTCTTTTCTTCATCCATTCCGATATCCCCCGTAAAAAGGGCTGAAAAGGTTCCGAAAGAAAGTTCTAAAACTGCCGACATTTCATTTGTGTCACTCTCTGCCCTGCCGGTATTGCCTGAAGGATAAATGCACTCAAGCCCCATTCCCGAATCTTCAATAAAAACGCCTGCTTCCAGCTTTACGGTTCTGATCCTGTGTTTTTCAGCAAGTTCCAGCAGCCGTTCAAACTTTTCGTCACCGGTGAAATCCGGGATATATATTGTACCGATGCTGATGCTGCCCGCATTTCCATAGTCATCAGAAGAAAGAAGCTCCAGTATGCCGGATATATGATCGGCATCCGGATGTGAGATAAATACATTTTCAATCCTGCTCACGCCCTGATACTTCAGTGCGCTTTCGATTCTTCTTCCGTAAACTTCTGAAACAGAAGTTGATCCGCCGTCTATCAGCGTGGCTTTCCCCGCCGGCGAAAGTATGAGCACGCATTTTCCCTGATCCACGTCCAGAAACATAACATTTAGATTACCCGAAGGAATCTTTACGGATACTACAGAAATCAGCAATGCAATGACAACAGCCGTAATCAGAATATTTCTTTTTTTATCTGTATTTAATTTTCTTTTTTCGATCATGGAGTATTTTTCACGCCGGAAGCTTAAGTTCACGGCAGATACTCCGCCCAGGAGGACAACATAGAATACGATGATCTGCCACGCATCCCTGTGTCCGGTACTGACCGACATAAACGGGATCCGTCCGGAAATCTTAAGCACAAAACTTATGAACTCAAGGATGTAAACAGAGGCACCTAAAATGAGTTTTCCAAGCACAGGTGAGAACAACCCACTGAGAGCTGCAAACAGTCCGCCTCCCAGAATGTATGATGTCAGCGGAATGACGAAAAGATTAAGAAGGAATCCCATCGGAGGATATTCGTAATATGTATTTACGATTATCGGAAGCGTCCCGAGCGTAATTGAAAATGATGATGCAATGGCCCTCACGGCGCGTTCGGTGAACCTGCTTCTTTTTTCAGGAAGAAGAAAGAATACGGCCCATTTTTCGGCAGGTTCCGCCAGAACCGCTATTGAGGTGACTGCCGAAAACGATAGAAGAAATCCCGTATTGGTGACATAAAACGGGTTTTCGCAAAGAATCAGAATTGCAGAAAGCGCGGCAGCTGACAATATGTCATATGTTTTACCCATCCCCTCAGCCAGAAGGCGCACAGCAAGCATTATAACAGCGCGTACCGCTGACGGCGGACTTCCGCTCATCATGGCATAGGCCACAACCAGCAGCATTGCCGCAGCTGCGGCCGGGCAGAAAGATACCCGTTTCCTGAGGAGCCTGAATATACCCATTCCTACGAATGAGATGTGAAGGCCGGATATTGCCAGAATGTGGGCGACTCCCCCACTCCTGTAAAGATCAGATACTTCCGCATCCAGTTCACTTCTGCTTCCGGTTATCATCGCTATAAGTATTCCGGCTGTATCTGAAGGGGCGTTTTCTTTTATGAACCGCTTTAGTTTTCCGGAGAGCTTTCTCAGCAGCTCCGGAATAATGCTGAAGCGGTTATCTTTTTTTCGTATGGCTCTCAGTTTATATTTATATCCTATACCCAGAGAGCGCAGATATGAGGATTCATCATAATTTCCGGGATTTCTTGCGGTATCCGGCTCTTTATAGAGGCAGTCAGCCTCTATGCCCTGACCGTACATAAAATCATCAGGGTCAAAAATATCTTTTCCGGCAGCCATCAGAGCCTTCCTGTTATCAACAACAAGGTAAACATAGCAGGAGTTTTCCTTTTCTTCTATTTTGGTTATTGTTCCTGTTATTACTGTGATTTCGCCGTTTACAGGCTTCCTGTCCGGAAAAATTAGGGCAGGAAAAAGATATACGGCTATGATTGAGAAAAGAATGGCTGTGACGGCCGCCGGAATCAGCGGTCGTTTTATCATTTTATTCTAAAGTTGTTTCCAGATTTCTGTTTCTTGTAAATGGTTTACTGATATCAGTCACGGTATGCAGGACTGTACCCGGTTCTCCGTCAATAAGGAACTGGACAGAGTCAACAAATTTCAGTCTGCATAAAGAATTAACTATTGAATATATAAGAAGTTCATCACTCACAGGCTGGCCCTCCTGCTCAAGGAAGGATGAGCCGAAGTTAACATAGCAGACATTGTCTGTCGTAACAACGCTGATGAACTCTGTTGCCGGGTCTATGGTCGGATAAATGTTCTTTCCTTCTTCCGGCCCTGCAAGCAGCTGTTTTAAAATATACTCCTCCATTGAAGTATTATTGCCTGCAGTTACAAAATGTGATGTTACAGGGACAAGGTTCTGTCCTTCAGCATCGGCAAAGAAAATGGTTACATCGGTTTCCTGCTTCAGCATGCCCTGATCATTAAGGAGGATGTTTACAAAATCATCCGCTGTCATGATTCCAATAGCCGCGCCTGTTGAATAACGGATAGGATCGTTTTGTACTGTTACCTGAACGCCTATGATTCCTTCAACCTGGATAACGGTAAGAACCAGTGCCGACCTCAGGATTATCTCCTGAACATTCGTCATTTCAAGATATTCCTCGCTGAAATCTATGGTGATCAGTCCGTTTTCATCTATCAGGTAGTCGTTTATCTTGACATTAGCAGGTTTTGCGGAAAAACATCCCTGGTCGGTATAATCCACATCGTACATCTGATGTATAAGCTCAGATACCTTTGTGTACATATCTTTTGTAAGGTAATCGGTAAGTTTATAGTCCACATGGGCAACATCATCCGCGGTTGCGTTTGAGAAATAGATCATGTATGTCTCACCCGCAGTTTTTGATGAACATCCGAAAAGAACTGCAGATGTCATTACCGCAATTATGAAAGCAAGTATTAAACTGATGATCTTTTTTGTTTTCTTCATGTTTATTTCTTAACCGTCACATAAGTAAGAGGTATCTTTATACTGAAAGTGGTGCCTGCATTCTCTTCACTTTCCACCGTTATCTCGCCGTTATGGGCAACAATTATGCCTCTGGTGATCGCAAGGCCCAGACCGGTGCCTCCCCTTGCCCTGTCGCGGGCTTTATCCACCCTGTAAAATCTGTCAAAAATTCTTTCCTGAGCTTCCTTAGGTATTCCGAGTCCGTTATCCTGAACCTTAACATAAAAATATGTCTGATCGGCATCAAGGGAAACATGTACCCAACCCTCAATATTGTTATATTTAACGGCATTTTCAACAAGGTTTGAGATTGCCATTGAAAGCTTCACCTCATCAACATCGGCAATAATAGGCCGGAACGATTCGAATACCATATCAATCGCCTTCTTATCAGCAAGAGGCTTGATAAGCTTCATTGTGGAATTGATCATATCGTTTATGTTGGCCGCCGCGATGTTCAGGTTCATCTGTGAGCTGTCCATTTTAACGAGGGTGAGAAGGTCGGAAATGATGGCGTTTTCACGGTCTATCTCATTTGAAAGATCCCCCATGAATTCCCTGTACATCTCAGCCGGAACATCCTCATTCATAAGCAGGGAATCCGAAAGAACTTTCATTGATGTGAGAGGTGTCTTCAGCTCATGAGATACGTTTGATACAAATTCCTGGCGTGACTTCTCAAGCTGATTTATTCTCCTCAGCATGATATTGAATGAAGATGAAATGTTTTCAACCTCACTGCATCCTTTAAGTGCAATATCGTCAGCCATATGCCCTTTTTCTATACTGTCAATAACGTTATTGATTTTCTTAAAAGGCCCGACAAGTCTGTTGGAAAAGAACAGAGCCACGATCAGGATGATTATGCCGACAATGACTATGACAGTTGTTCCCGTAAGGCGGATGGCCGACATGGCTGAGAAAATATCCGAAATTGAAGATGTGGCGAAAACCACGTACTGGGGAAAACTGCTGTCTGCATTCTTTACTCCCTGTACAAGTATGATCGCCTTGTTTTCTTTATCGGCATATGCCGAGCTTGTGCCGTTAAAACATTTGTTAACATCCTGGGAAATGCAGAGTTTGCCCTTGTTGATCTGATATGTATCCGTGACTATATTGAAATCCCTGTCAATTACCTGGATCCTGCTCATGTATACACCGGCAACCTCGCCCGCAAAGCGTGCAAAATCTTCCTCTTCAATCCCCTCGTTATATTGCTGGCTGAGGTATGTTGAGAAAACATTAAACTGAGCACTGACATTTTTGACCCTGGTCGAAATGACAGTGTTCTCACATATTCCCACAAGAATAATTTCAAGAACTATAAGCGGAATTATGCCCGATATTATGATGCAAACGAGTATTCTGAAGCGGAGGCTTCGGAGGAACTCCCCACTACGCTTTAAAATAGTAACCTACTCCCCACTTTGTATTAACATATTTCGGTTCCTTAGGGTCTGCCTCGATCTTTTCACGCAGACGTCTTACATGAACATCAACTGTCCTCACATCTCCGGAATCTTCCTTATCCCATACGAGAGCAAGCAGCTGCTCACGGCTGTAAACCTTATTCGGATTGTTGAAAAGGAGTTCAAGAAGATCAAATTCCTTTGCAGTAAGAAATGCTTCAACGCCTTCAACAAAAACACGCCTTGAATCAGGGTCAAGACTCAGACCGCCTTTTTCCGTTCCCGAAGGAGCGTTCTGTACATTCCGGGCAGCTCTTTTGTTTCTGCTGAGAATGGCTCTGATCCGGGCCTTTACCTCAAGGATATTGAGCGGCTTTGTGATATAGTCGTCGGCTCCGTATTCAAGGCCAAGAATCTTATCCATGTCACCGTCTGTTGCAGTAA
>JAZUFV010000106.1:0-16219 GCA_045640845.1 Lachnospiraceae bacterium | reverse complement strand
TGTTTTCAGACACTAAAAAAACTCCGAAACGATCCACTGGATCGTCCCGGAGTTTTTATGCGGATAACAGGAGTTGAACCTGCATGAGTGTTACCTCACATGGACCTGAACCATGCGCGTCTGCCTATTCCGCCATATCCGCAAGCCCTATTATATTAGCTTAAATCATCTGATAAATCAAGCATAAAAATTCCTTTATTTCAAGGCATTTTTCATCGGCAGAGTATTCTGTTTTTCAGCGAGTGCACATCGGCAAAACCTGTATCGGAAAGGCGTTCCGAAGCTTCATCCAGCGCTTTCTCAAATCTGCCGGAAAGGTCGTCAAACCGTGAAAGGGCCAGTTTTTCACCAAGCCCCACCTCTTTTGCTGCAGCCTTAAATGTGCTTCGGTCGATCTTTTCAATATTGTATTCGCCGCCTATTGCAAAGGACATATCGGTGGTAAGGTTATAAGCCCGGGTGCTCACAATATCATATGCCGGAGAAAGCCTCACACTGCTGAGGTCGGCATTGTATATCAGTGAAAAATTCTTTACATGACTATCTGTATTTCCGATGAGGAAGTTAAAAATTATCCTGTCCCAGAGTCTCAGCTGGTCACGGATAGGGTCGGAAGAGTTATGCCTCAGGCAGTCAAACATCTGCTTCATGTAGCCGTCATGGTTTTTCTCATATTTCTGCGAGGCAGGAATTCCGAGTGCCTGCGAAAAATCCTCCTGATGCAGTCTTAACGGACAGAAAAGACCGCTGATCTTATTCACTGTCTGCGGGGCCCTGTCATATCGCTTTGTGGCAAAGAGAATGTTTTCATCAGTTCCGCCGCCAAGGTCAACAATAAAGCTTTCAGGCGTATCAATTCCGAGCAGAGCGGCCGTCTGCAGGCAGAGCTGCTCATTCAGCACAAGCCGGTCAAGCCGGATGTGGCTCTGTTTAACTATGTGAGTGCTCGGAGCATCGCCCTTTGGCTGGTACCATATGCCGTTGTCATAGAAAAGGCCCACCTTGCCGGTGGCTCCTGCAAGAGAAAGGTGAGATCTTAAGATGATCTCGGTTGAACGCGTGGCGCCCTCAGCTGCAAGCGCCCTGACCTCGCTGCCGGTCAGCTTAACATATTCGGAAGGCGGGGTTACTATGCCTTCCTCTGTGATGCGTACGGCGCCTATGCACTCCTGTCCCAGTGTTGCCAGAATGGTGAGGTAATCATCCTCATCAGCATGCATCCATTCAGCCACGGCTTTTCTTGAAAAACCTTCAGGAAGAAGGCCTTCAAAAAAGTTCTTTGTCCGTCGCGCGGAAAACGGTTCACTGCTTAACGGCAGACTGATGGAGATGGGCTTTCCGATGTTATTGATGTATTCTTCATTATAACAGAAGCGGGCATCCTCTGAGGTTTTCCCGGAAATCAATCCGACATATTCGTTCCGGCCGGAAATTTCAATCCATACTTTAAGCTCTCTCATGACAGACTCCTTTCCTGACTGATGATGTCAAGGCCCAAAAGTGATGCCAGATAAAGAGCCTTCCCAAGCTCAGCCGTTTGCTTGCCGTTTTCAAGATCGGAAATAAAGCTCACGCTGAAACCGCTGAATTCCGAAAGAAACTGCTGAGTGTAACCAAGAGCCCTGCGGCGCTCTTTAAGAGCCTTGCCGAAATCGAGACTGTCATTTATTTTCATAAGTCCTCCTTCGCCGAACGAACAAATTTATGCCGCGCGGGCATAAAATAAGCCGTACGGCTAATATATCTGCAAAAGATTATATATTGAGCCGTACGGCGAAGTCAACCGGTTTTGTTTATTTTGCGGATGCGATCACATAATACTGACCGCCCATCGGAAGCCAGGTGAGGGCTTTTTCCAGTCCTACCAGCTTGTTGAAAAAGCCTTTGCGCGGCATAAAGATGGTATAGCGCTTTTTGCTGACAGAAAACCCGTTCTCATCCAGCAGCTTTTTGCATATGCCGAATGTAAGAAGAACAGCGTTTTCATCAAACGGACAGGTATTTACAAGATTCATGGTAACCGGATTATGCGGGTTATGCTCAAAAATAATGAGGTGTCCGCCCGGCTTCAGAACCCTGGCACATTCCCTGATGAGCGCCGGCCTGTCTTCAGGCATCACGTGATGGAGCACGCATGCAGTGAAGATGACATCAAAAGTTGCGTCAGCATAAGGAATGTGAGCTCCGTCATAGCTCTGAATGTCAACATCTGCTGCTTCTGCAAAGCGTTCCCTTGCCACTTCAATGCTTTCGGCGGAAACATCAATTCCGTGGTATTCGCTTTCAGGAAAATACTTCATTATGAATGATGCGGTATTTCCGTCTCCGCAGCCAAGGTCAAGCCATACTGCATTCCCGGAAACCGCACCGCGGTCCTTAAGCTCCTTTATTTTATATTCACTGAAATAATCGCTGTCCTGTCCGCTCACTCCCTGCACGTTGGCAGTGTGAATGCTGCGGTAGTCATTTGCAAAGCTGTCAAATTCTTCCATAAAAGTTATCGTGCCTTTCTTAACAAAGTCAGGAAAATTTTAACATAAGCCCGGAAAAATGTGAATATTCAGCGAATTATAAAGCATCGGAATTGAAATATGCATTTTAAAAGGTATACTTGTAAATATATGATAAAAGGCGATTTGTGCCCCAAAAAGGAAATTAGTTATGCTTCAGTTAAAAAATATCACAAAAGATTATCAGGCGGGCAGCGGAGTAGTGCATGCACTTAAAGGCATTACCCTTAACTTCCGCGACAGTGAATTTGTTTCAATCCTCGGTCCTTCAGGTTGCGGCAAGACCACTCTCCTCAATATAATAGGTGGACTTGACCAGTATACAAGCGGAGACCTTGTTATCAACGGACGCTCCACAAAAGACTATAAAGACCGCGACTGGGATGCATACAGAAACCATTCCATCGGCTTCATCTTCCAGTCATATAACCTTATCCCTCATCAGAGCGTGCTGATGAATGTTGAACTTGCCCTGGTGCTTTCGGGCGTGGGAAAGGCTGAAAGAAAGGCAGGGGCAAAGGCTGCACTTGTGCAGGTGGGCCTGGGTGACCAGCTCGGAAAGAAGCCGAGCGAGATGAGCGGCGGTCAGATCCAGCGTGTTGCCATTGCGCGCGCACTTGTAAACAACCCTGATATCATCCTTGCGGATGAGCCGACAGGAGCTCTTGATACAGAAACCAGCAAGCAGGTTATGGATATTCTGAAGGAGGTCTCAAAGGACCGCCTTGTAATCATGGTAACCCATAACCCTGAACTGGCTGATACATATTCAACAAGGATAATCCGCGCCCTTGACGGCGAGATCCTTTCTGATTCAATGCCATATACGGAAGATGATATTGAAAAGGCCGCAGCACCGGAAATCATTACGGATGTGCCGGGAATGACAAAGCTGAAAAAAGAGAAGAAGCCGTCAATGTCTCTTGGCACTTCCTTTATGCTTTCACTGAAGAATCTGTTCACCAAGAAGGGAAGGACCATACTGACTTCATTTGCGGGAAGCATAGGAATCATCGGAATTGCCCTGATCCTTTCGGTATCTGAAGGAACCACTGCGTACATCAACACCGTTCAGGAAGATACGCTGGCATCCTATCCGCTGCAGATCGAAAAGACAACACTTGACCTTTCATCACTTATGCGGACATTCATGACCATCAGAAATGAAGAGGGTAGCCACGAGCAGGATGCTGTTTACAAAAAGTCGGCCATCTTCAACATCATGAACGCCATAACTGACCTTGACGAGCGCGAGAATGACCTGAAGTCATTCAAGGCTTTCCTGGATAAAGAACTGAATACTGAGGATTCAAACCTGGATAAATCAGTCAGCGATATTCAGTATTCATATGAACTGCCGCTCATTGTTTACACAAAGAATGTGGACGGTGACATAATCGCGTGCGATACGGCCCAGCTTATGGGAAGGCTGATGAGCGAATACATGGGAATGGACGCCGCCGCACTTGCACAGGCCGGAGGAAGCAATCCGCTCCTCAGCTCATACACGGGCAACATGACTTCCAACATGAATATGTGGGAGGAAATGCTGGAAGGCCGTGACGGTGCGCTGGTGAGCGACATTGTTATGGATCAGTATGACCTGGTTTACGGAAGCTGGCCGAATGACGAGAATGAAGTTGTGATCGTGCTTGACGAAAACAATGAGATAGATGACCTTACGCTTTATGCAATGGGTCTTGTGAATGAAGACGAAGTGCGCGAGATCATGGAAAGCGATGCCGCCCAAAAGCCGGAGGAAGGTGAAGAAGAAACTCAGGCAGCAGCAAAGCCGAAGTCATGGTCATATGAGGAGATCTGCGGACGCACATATAATGCAGTTGTAAATTCAGACTGCTATTCATACGATGAGGCCAGCGGCCTTTACCTTGACCTGAGAGAAAGCGAATCGGGCAGGAGATATCTTTTCGATAACGGAATGAACCTGAAGGTTGCCGGAATCATTAAGCCGAACCCGGATGCATCTTCAAATATGCTAAGGGGAACCATCTGCTACACGGCAGCCCTGACCAGAAAGATCATAACCAGGTCACAGGAATCAGATGCGATAAGCGCACAGAGGGAAGATGAGACCGTTGATGTTATCACCGGCCTTCCTTTCAAAGCCAACACAGGCAACCTTTCGGATGAGGAAAAGGAAGCCGATTTCCGCAAGTATGTGGAAGGCATGAACGAAGAAGCAAAGGCAGAGACATATATTGCCATGATGAGCATCCCTTCCGAAGAATTCCTTGACCAGACCGTGGACAGCACTCTTTCAAAGATGACACGGAAAGATAAAAACGAGACGATGATCACTGCCCTTACCGAGCAGATGGGAATGAACGAAAAGGACGTTACGGATTATGTTGAGGCAATGGACGATGAAGAGATTGATGCCATCTTTGAGGAAATGATCCGTGAGCAGGCAAAGAAGTCATATGCTGACGGCGTGAAAGAGCAGATGGCGGGAGTGCCGGCACCTCAGCTGGTAATGATGCTTGAAGCTGCAATGGACGGCTATACAAAAGAAGAATTCGACGTATTCTACGATGAAATAATGGAGTTCTCAGATGCCACATTTGAGGATAACCTTCTGAGCCTGGGCTATGTTGACCTGAACGATCCTTCATCCATAAGCATCTTTGCGAAAACATTCGAGGCCAAGGATACAATAGTTGATGAAATTGCTTCGTACAATGAAAAACTGGATGAAATCGACCAGATCAAATATGTGGATTATGTGGGACTTCTTATGTCTTCGGTAACCATAATAATAGATGCCATTACCTACGTGCTCATAGCATTTGTGGCAATCTCGCTGATAGTTTCTTCCATAATGATAGGAGTCATCACGCTGATCTCCGTTCAGGAAAGGACAAAGGAAATCGGCATACTCAGATCTATCGGTGCATCAAAGAAGAACGTATCCAGCATGTTCAATGCTGAGACGCTTATCATCGGCTTCGCCTCAGGACTGGTGGGCGTTGTCATTACAATGATACTTTGCGTGCCGGTGAACCTGATCCTTCAGTCGCTTACGGGAATCTCTTCACTCAGGGCATTCCTTCCGTGGCAGGCAGCACTTATCCTCATCGGAATCAGTATGCTGCTTACCCTGATAGCCGGCATTATTCCTTCAAGGAGCGCCGCAAAGAAGGACCCGGTGGTGGCGCTGAGAACAGAATAAAAATAAATAAAACTGTTGACATCGGCATTTTGTTGCCATATAATCTTTTAGTCTGTAATGGGTAAGTCCGCAAACCATTACGGCGGCGAGCCTGAAAACCCACCACTCTCTCAGGGATACAGGCGAATGCAATTGTTAAATTGTGGAGGTTAAAATGGCTAATATCAAATCAGCTAAGAAGCGCGTTCTTATTGCAGAAAAGAGAACTGAAAGAAACAAGTCTATCAAGTCAGCAACAAAGACTGCTGTAAAGAAAGTTTACGCAGCAATTGATGCAGGCGATAAGGCTGCAGCAGCAGAAGCTCTCAAGAACGCAACAGCTGCACTTGAGATGGCTGAGACCAAGGGCGTTTACCATAAGAACATGGTATCACGCAAGGTTTCCCGTCTTGCAAAGGCTGTTAACAAGCTTGACTAATTAATTCCAGAACATAACGTCTGGCCAACGCAGTCCGGATAACGGAACGCGGATTTTATCTCAAATGAAGCAGGCAGTACAAAATGTGCTGCCTGTTTTTGTACTTTAACGATTAGTGATTTTTACTAATGAAATAAGAAAATATTGACTTGAATTTGTGATATTTGTATTATGAATTTAGCTTTTGATAAATAAGGAGAGTTGCAAAATGAGTACTTTAATGTGGTGCGGAATCGGAGCCGGCGTGCTGGCATTGATATATGCAGCAGTGCTTGCAGCTATCGTTTCCAAACAGGATGACGGCAATGACAGAATGAAGCAGATAGCCAAGGCTATTTCTGAAGGTGCCCGAGCGTTCCTGTTTTCAGAGTACAAGATACTCGTGATTTTTATTGTAGTTTTAGGCCTTATCATCGGACTTGTTCCGGGACTTGGCTGGGTTATGGCTCTGTGCTTCCTGTGCGGTGCCGCCTTCTCAGTTCTGGCAGGCTTCTTTGGTATGAGTGTTGCCACAAAGGCAAATGTACGTACGACGGCCGCTGCTCAGAGCAAGGGCATGAACGGCGCCCTTGGCGTTGCTTTTAAAGGCGGCGCAGTTATGGGTATGTGCGTAGCCGGTCTGGGATGCCTTGGCGTCAGTGCAATCTATTTTATTACAGGCGATGCGAACGTTCTCTTCGGCTTTTCACTGGGAGCTTCTTCTATTGCCCTCTTTGCACGTGTCGGCGGCGGTATCTATACAAAGGCTGCCGATGTGGGTGCTGACCTTGTAGGTAAGGTTGAGGCAGGTATCCCTGAGGATGATCCCCGTAACCCTGCAACTATCGCTGATAACGTTGGCGATAACGTTGGTGATGTTGCCGGAATGGGAGCTGACCTTTTTGAGTCATATGTAGGATCACTTGTTTCGGCAATCACACTTGGAATTGCATTTGCCACAGGCGAAAATAAGGCTTCATGGATTGTATTTCCGGTGCTTATTTCAGCAGTCGGACTTATCGCTTCCATTATCGGAACACTTTTCGTTCGTACAAAGGAAGGTTCAAACCCTCAGGTTGCCCTAAACATCGGTACCTACGTTTCAGCAGCGGTTGTTATTATCTGCGCATTTGTTTTCAGTGCACTTATGCTGGGAACAGTCATGCCTGCAGTTGCCATTGTTGCCGGAATCATCGTAGGACTTCTTATAGGCACACTTACAGAAATCTATACATCAGATAAGTACGGCAGTGTTAAGGAGATAGCAAAGCAGTCTGAAACAGGACATGCAACAACAATCATCGCAGGACTCTCAGTTGGTATGAAATCAACTGTCCTTCCTATAATACTTATTGCCATCGGTATCTTTGTTTCATACGCGGTTATGGGCGGATTTGCCGCACCTGCAGCAGGCGTTTTCGGAATCGCGCTGGCAGCAGTCGGCATGCTTTCAACAACAGGCATCACAGTTGCTGTTGATGCATACGGCCCTATCGCCGATAATGCCGGCGGCATTGCCGAGATGAGCGAACTTGATGTAAGCGTCCGCAATATTACCGATCAGCTTGATTCTGTAGGAAATACAACAGCAGCCATCGGCAAGGGCTTTGCCATCGGTTCGGCAGCCCTCACGGCTCTGGCTCTGTTTTCATCGTTTGCCGACAAGATCAACATGACTGATTCTTCATCAGCATTCGAGATCAACATTCTTGATCCTGCAGTTGTTATCGGACTTCTTATCGGCGGCATGCTGGTATTCTTCTTCTCGGCGCTTACAATGTCCTCGGTTTCAAAGGCTGCCAACGAAATGGTAGTTGAGGTACGCCGTCAGTTCAAAGAAATCCCGGGAATCCTTGAAGGAACCGGAAAGCCTGATTACACACGCTGCGTTGCAATCTCTACAAAGGCATCTCTTAAGCAGATGATCCTTCCTGCAGTCATTGCCATTGTTGCTCCTGTGATTGTGGGCGTTCTTCTTGGCGTGGCTGCACTGGGCGGACTTCTTGCCGGTGCTTTGGTAACGGGCGTTCTTATGGCTATCTTTATGAGCAATTCAGGCGGTGCATGGGACAACGCAAAGAAATTTATCGAAGGCGGAAATCACGGCGGCAAGGGCTCAGAAGCGCACAAGGCTGCTGTTACAGGCGATACAGTCGGCGATCCTTTCAAGGATACATCAGGCCCTTCAATAAATATTCTGATCAAACTCATGACAGTTGTGTCACTGGTATTTGTACCTCTGTTCATGGCAATCGGAAACGGCCTCGGACTCTTAACCGGTCTGTTTTAATTCAGAACAATTTCTTTCAAAAAAGGAGCTTCCAAAAAGAAGCTCCTTTATATATAATAAGCTAATGAGCTTTCTCAAAACAGCTCATTTGTATTTGCATGTAATATGGGAGGTTAAATAAATGGTAAATGCAGCACAGACAGCAATACCGAACTGGTTTGTTGTGATAATGGGCATGGGAACGGTTTTCGTAGGCCTTATCTGCATAGTGCTTATTCTTAAACTGATAAGCTGGGTAGTTGGTAAGACGGCCAAGACAGCGAAAACAGCAGCAAAGACAGCAGTTTCCGGCCAGCCAGACGGCGCAGCCGGCACGAAAAAGTACGATGTAACACTTGACGGAACACAGTATGAAGTAACGCTTGACGGAGTTAATAATGCGGGCAGCCCATCCTCAAGCAGCAGTTTGGAAATCTTTTTAGGAGAATGACATGTTAGATAAATTAGTGGATTTTGGAGAGAGCACGGGATTTTTCATGCTCTTCGGCAATTTTAAGGAGAACTGGGGCCAGTTTGTTATGATCCTGGTTGCACTGTTCCTCCTGTGGCTTGCAATCAAAAAAGGATTTGAGCCGCTTCTTCTGGTGGGCATCGCTTTTGGTATGCTGCTTACTAACCTTCCGGGAGCAGATATGTACCACAGTGAACTCTGGGCCCAGTTTATGGACGCAGGATCTGAGTTTTATCACAGCTATGGATATATCATGGCAAACGGAGGACTTATAGACATATTGTATATAGGCGTAAAATCCTGCCTGTATCCATGTCTTATATTTGTAGGAATAGGTGCGATGACAGACTTCGGTCCGTTGATCGCAAATCCTAAATCGCTTCTTCTGGGAGCCGCAGCTCAGGTTGGAATATTTATTACATTCTTAGGTTCAAGGTTTTTTGGCTTTACCGCAGAACAGGCTTCATCAATAGGAATCATCGGCGGTGCCGACGGACCTACAGCCATATTTACAACATCATTGTTGGCGCCTGAACTTTTGGGACCTATAGCCATAGCGGCATATTCGTATATGGCACTTGTGCCTGTAATACAGCCGCCTATCATGAAGCTGCTCACAACAAAGAAGGAACGCAGCATTGTTATGAAGGAACTTCGTCCGGTATCAAAGAAGGAAAAGATTGTTTTCCCTATTGCCGTAACTATTTTTGTTGCTCTCCTTGTTCCTTCGGCAACACCTCTGGTTGGATGCCTTATGCTCGGAAACCTCTGGAAAGAGAGCGGAGTTGCAGAAAGACTTCGCCAGACAGCTCAGAACGAGCTTATGAACATAGTTACCATTTTCCTGGGTATCTCAGTCGGAGCCACCGCAACAGCCAGTGCATTCCTCAACTGGAGTACCATTAAGATACTCGTAATGGGTGTTGTTGCATTCTCAATAGGCACAGCAGGCGGAGTGCTTCTTGCAAAGTTCATGAACCTGTTTATAAAGAAAGACAAAATCAATCCGCTTATCGGATCTGCCGGTGTTTCAGCAGTTCCTATGGCAGCACGTGTTTCCCAGATGGTCGGACAGAAGGAGAATCCTTCAAACTTCCTGCTTATGCATGCAATGGGACCTAACGTAGCCGGAGTAATCGGATCGGCTATAGCTGCAGGTGCACTGATCTCACTGTTTGGCTGATGAAAAGCGGTTCCGGGTTGCTGTAAAGTTTTATGCAATCTGAGAATGAATCATGTAAGTGTTTAAAGCAAGGTTTAAGAGATACAGCGCAATGAGAATATTCCCACTGCGCTGTAATGATGTAGATAAAGAGATACAGAATCCCTTTGTAAAGGGATGGGGGGGAAAAAATGAAAACTATCGATCTTTCAATTTACGGAATTAAGAATGCAAAGGAAATTGTTTACAATCCTTCATATGAAGCACTGTATGAAGAAGAAAACAAACCGGAACTTGAAGGCTATGAAGTCGGTCAGGTGACAGAACTTGGTGCTGTCAATGTTATGACAGGTATCTACACCGGACGTTCACCTAAAGACAAGTACATAGTTATGGATGAGAATTCAAAGGATACCGTTTGGTGGACAACACCTGAGTATCCGAACGACAACCATCCTATGAGCGGCGAAACATGGGAAGCTGTTAAGAAAATCGCAAAAGAACAGCTCTCAGGAAAGCGCCTCTTTGTAATGGATGCTTTCTGCGGTGCCAATAAGGATACCCGCATGGCCATCCGTTTTGTAATGGAAGTTGCATGGCAGGCTCATTTTGTTAAGAACATGTTCATCCAGCCAAGTGAAGAGGAACTGGAAGCTTTCGAGCCTGACTTCGTTATATATTGTGCTTCAAAAGCAGTTGTTGAAAATTATAAGGAGCTCGGCCTCAATTCAGAGACCTGCGTAGCTTTCAACATCACCAGCCGCGAGCAGGTTATCATCAACACATGGTACGGCGGAGAGATGAAGAAGGGTATGTTCTCAATGATGAACTACTATCTGCCTCTTAAGGGCATCGCTACAATGCCCTGCTCAGCAAACACAGATATGAACGGTGAAAACACCGCCATCTTCTTTGGCCTTTCCGGAACAGGAAAGACAACTCTTTCAACCGATCCTAAGAGAATGCTTATCGGTGATGATGAGCACGGCTGGGACGATGAAGGCGTGTTTAACTTTGAAGGCGGCTGCTACGCTAAGGTAATCAATCTTGATAAAGAGAGCGAGCCTGATATCTATAACGCCATCAGAAGAAATGCCCTGCTTGAGAACGTAACTGTTGACGGCGAAGGCAAGATTGATTTTGCAGACAAGAGCGTTACTGAGAACACCCGTGTTTCATATCCGATAAATCATATTGAAAACATTGTTCGCCCTGTAAGTGCAGCACCTGCAGCAAAGAATGTCATCTTCCTTTCGGCAGATGCATTCGGAGTACTTCCTCCTGTATCAATCCTTACACCTGAGCAGACCCAGTACTACTTCCTTTCAGGATTTACTGCAAAGCTTGCAGGAACAGAGCGCGGCATCACAGAGCCTACACCTACATTCTCAGCATGCTTCGGTCAGGCATTCCTGGAGCTTCCTCCTGTAAAATACGGAGAAGAGCTTGTTAAGAAGATGGAAAAGAGCGGAGCAAAGGCTTACCTTGTAAACACAGGCTGGAACGGAACCGGAAAACGTATCTCCATCAAGGATACCAGAGGAATCATCGATGCCATCCTTAACGGAGACATCAAGGGTGCTCCTACAAAGACAATTCCTTACTTCAATTTCGAAGTTCCTACAGAACTTAACGGCGTTGATACAGGAATTCTTGATCCTCGCGATACTTATGCAAACGCTTCTGAATGGGAAGAGAAGGCAAAGGATCTTGCAGGCCGCTTCATTAAGAACTTCACCAAGTATGAAGGCGACGCAGCAGGAAAGGCTCTGAAAGAGGCCGGCCCTCAGCTGTAATAAAAGGATCAGATAAATAAAATAAATCAAAGGGGGCGTCGCACTGAGCGTCGCCCCCTTTTTATGCGTAAAAGCAGGCACTCTGCAGACAGATATAAAAGAAATCTCAGAGGATATGAACGGTATGTTTAAAATATGTATTCTTGACACAAAAACCTTTGAACATTAGAATTGTTCACAAAAAATATAAAAAGGGAGTGTCATAATGAATAATTTCGCAAAGAGCGTCACAGCTGTCTCCGAGCCTTTCCCGGACGGACAGAGAGTTGTGAAGATTGCTGTTGAATACAGCTCTGTTATTCCTGCTTCAGAAAATCTCGCAGACAAATTCAAAGTTTTTGACAGAACGGTTACCGGTGCTTTTGTTTCTGATTCCGCATGCGGCGAAGCAAAAGAACAGGGGAATTTTGTTATCCTGACTCTTGATGAAAAGGATAGAAATGCAAAAACATTGAGAGACCAGAACGGAAATGTAAAAGGCGGACCGGGCGGACACGGACCGGGAGGTCCGGGTGGCCCGGGTCATGGTCCAGGAGGTCCGGGAGGTCCGGGTGGTCCCGGTCGTGGTCCAGGTGGCCCGGGAGGTCCAGGTCATGGCGGTCCTCCTGCAATAACCCTCCCTGACGGAAGGATTTTCAGGGGTCCGCACGGCATTAATTCAAGCCGCCCTGCAATTGCCATCGACGTATGGCAGAAGGAAGATATTGTTTCCGTGGAAAGTGAGCTGATCCCGAAGTGGCTTGTTCCGGTAAAAAGTGACAGCGAGCTTAACAGACTTTCGGATCTTTTCACAGAGAGAGAATTTAAAGGCATGAAATATGCTCTTTACATTCCGGATAATTATGACCCTTCGGTTAAGTATCCGCTGGTCGTATTCATTCATGATGCCGGGTGCGTGGGCGCAGATTCCCGCATCACCCTTGAACAGGGCATAGGTGCCCTCATCTGGGCTTCGCCGGAAGAGCAGAAAAAGCATCCGTGCTTTGTACTGGCACCGCAGTGGAACTATGAGTATCCGCTTACAAACGATGAATACTGGGCTTTTGATGAGATTGATGACATCAAGGAATACTGCGACGAGCTTCAGAAGGAGTTCAGCATCGATCCAAAACGTATTTACCCTACAGGTCAGTCAATGGGATGCATGTCCACATTTGAACTGATGATAAGATTCCCGGGATATTTTGCAGCAGGCCTTCCTGTGGCAGGTCACTGGGGCGCCGAGCCTGCAGCAAAGCTCTGGACACAGAAACTCTGGTTCTTCATGTCTGATGCAGATATGGGAGCAGCGGGCTTCTTCCCTAAGCTTACAGCTGAGTTTGAAAAGATCGGTGCAGAATATAAGGTTTATGAGGTTGATGCCGATCAGAGCGCCGAAGCCGTTAACGAAATAATAAAGCCAATGGCAGATGACGGCATTAACTTCAGGATAACTAAATTTGCGGGAGATTCCATCAACCGTGAGCATCAGCCTGATTCAACACACGGCGGCGGACATGCAGGAACATGGCATTTTGCTTACAGGCTGGAAGCTGCACGCGACTGGCTGTTTGCTCAGAGCTTATAAAAGGAGGCTGAAATGGCTGGATTAAAAGTCGGAGCCGGAAAGGCGGAAATTAAATATACGGAAAAATGTTTCCCGAACTTCAGGGAAAACTATACACATGTACATGATGACAGCCTTGTACAGGCAATCGTCTTTGAAGGCGGGATCAGGTTCGGATTTGTGGCTGTAGGCGCAGTAATCTACAACGCATCAAAGGAATTTACGGCAGAGGTTGCCGGATTAATGGATGTTCCGGCTGAAAACATTGTTATACATACCAAGCATGTGCTTTCAGCGCCTCATTGCAATTGGGAAACGGCTGAGCATATGAAGGAAAAAGCCGGTCATATGCATAAGGAGATCACTGATGAGGAAGCTGGCCTTTATGCCGAAAGAGACTGCCTGATGGTAGGGATCATTGAGGATGCCATCCGTGCTGCCGCAAAGGCTGCAAGGGAAAATCTTCAGCCTGCAAAGTGGGGGTTTGCCCTCGGAACGACCGGGTTTATTGTTAACAGGGTTGTTGAGACAGAAAAGGGCCTTCAGCAGGGAATCAATGCAGCAGGCCCGGTGGACAGGACAATGCCGGTATTCCGTTTTGATGATATGAACGGAAAGCCTATTGCCATCATCTTTAATGTGAATGCAGCACCGGGAGTTATGGAAAATTCATTTTATGCAGACGGAAGAAGAGCTGCATCAGGTGACCTGGCATCAGCCACAGAGAAAATTCTTGACAGTGAATATGAAGGTGCCGTTTCCATGTATGTAACGGGTTCAACAGGAAATCACTGGCTGGCACTCAGAGGCCTTCTTGATACAACAGATAAAAACGGTCATCAGAAAGTAAGAGACCTCGGCGAAGAAGGATTTATCCTGGTGGACATTCTTTCAACCCGTCTTGCAGAAGATGTTGTACGTGCGGTTGAGTCAATAGAGACAAAGGAATTTGAGGGCAAGCTGGCATTTAAGGATTTTGTATTTGAGTATCCGGGTCAGAAACAGTTCGGACCGGGAGCTCCTAAGGTTGACGACGGAAAGCCGGTTCCTCCTTCAAAGGCAGGACTTTCCATACTCGCAATGGACGATACCGCCATTGCCTTTACAGGGGTTGAAATGGGTTCATTCACATACGGAAACATTAAGAACGGATCCGCTTTCAAAAATACTGTACTGGTTGAGTTTGCCCATCCTCACGGCGGCGGATATCTGGTTGAAGCCGAGATGTACGAAAGAGGAAGCTATCAGGCGAATAAATCACGCTTTGCAAAGGGTGGAGCCGAGCTTTATGAACAGGACATCATCAGGTCGCTTAACAGCATGAAATAAACAGATTATAAAAAGGCCTGCAGTACTAATGGTGCTGCAGGCCTTTATTTTTGAAAAAATATTATTTTCCGATATTTCCGAACATGCCGGAAATCAGGTTGTTCAGGATATCTCCGGTATCAAGAGCTTCGACACTGTCTCCTTTGAGCATGGTCATGACAGACTTTTTGGTCTCTGAATCTGCCTCACGGTACAGCTGGACCAGCTTCTTCTCTGTGGCAGTGACCTTCATTGAAGAACCGGAAGAAGATGATGTCTTCTTTGATGATGAAGATGTTTTCTTGGCACTTGATGATGAGCTCTTAAGGTTCTTCGGAGCGTCAAGAAGTGACTTCTGGGTTACGCCTGTTGCTTTTGCGACAGTTTTAAGCTGCTCGTTTGTGAGGTCGGCTTCGCCTCTTTCAACTTTGCTGATATCTGCGGCTGAAACACCTTTGATCTTTTTTGCAAGCTGTTCCTGAGTCATATCAGCTGCCACACGTGCTTCTTTAATGAGTGCTCCGACTTTTTTAGCTGCCATGATAATAGCCTCCTGTAAATATTATTTCACGTTGTATCCCTGTTCCTGTAGTACCTGCAGTTTAAACATCTCCATGAGATTCTTTGTGGTGTCATCGGATTCCACGTTGAACATATAATAGCCGGTCTTTCCGTCTTCATTGGTTTTTACGACAATGACTGATGCCGGTTTACCGCCGATCAGTCTCCACTTAGGCTTCATTGCCACAGAGTATTCGCCGTATTTTGAATTTGTCCATTTTCCCCAGCGAAAGCCCCATTCTTCACCGCCGTCAATTTTCTCGCCGGCTTCAAATTCTTCATCAACAAAGACTTCCTCAATGTCCTCATACTGAATTGTATAAGAAAAATCCTTAGGCCCGTTAATTGTCAGTGATACGTCACCGAAATTCGGAGTAACGCCGTATCCCGGATTGACAATTGAAAAGATAGTAACCGCTGCAATAATTACGATGATGACTATCCAGTTACGCTTCTGCATCATATGCTAAATCTCCTCATCTAAAGGTAGAATAATGTTAACATCTGGAAAATTTTTTTTCAACAGTGCTCTGAAATTGGAATCTTGCCGGTTCACAAAATGCGTTTATTCCATAGTTCAATTAGGCAGAGCCTCTGCTTATGCAGCACCGCCTCGCTGCCTGTCAAGGGAAGCTCTGCCGCTTCGCGGCATGCATTTATTCCACGGTCCACTTAGGCAGAGACTCTGAAGCCATGACTTGACGGCTGGCGCCGGGATGGACCCGCGGCCTCCGGCCTTGTGCCAGCCTTTGTGGCAAAAATTCAGATTTAGAATATTATTCAAACCTTGCGTAGCACCGCCTCGCTGCCTGTCAAGGGAGGCTTCGCCGCTTCGCGCCCTTGACAGACACCTCGTCTGGTGCTGCAGGATAGTCAACAGCAACTAGAAGTTGCTGTGACGTAAACGTCGCAGATCCAAGGATTCTACACGATTCTGGTTTTTCACACCTTTCGTGTAGAATATTCTTTAGCTGCTTACATCTTCCGGCTCCTGTTTTTCTACACGAT
>JAZUFV010000105.1:0-7799 GCA_045640845.1 Lachnospiraceae bacterium | reverse complement strand
GGCTCTGGCAGAAAGCACGGACAATGCAGGTTCAAAAACACAAACACAGACGACGGGCTTTACTCTTTCTGAAGCACTTCAGGATAAAGTCATTCTTAAGGCCCCTCAGGGGCAGGATGCCTTATCTGTATCAGGGGCATCAATTGATGGGAATAAAGCTTCAGTAACGTACTGTGCTTCGGGACCGGCTGTGATCACAGTGCAGCTTCTGGATGAGGATTCTGAAGATGCGGTACTGGCATCAGGAAGTCTGGAAGTTGAGGGAACAGGAGAAGCAGCGCAGGCTGAGATCGGGATATCAGCAGGCGATGGCGATGAACTGCCTGAATTCTTTATCTTAAGAGCTTATGTTGAACTGAAGAACGGCTCCGGTGAAACCGCAGAAAAAAGCGATCCTTTTTATAATACAGAATACACACGCAAAACAAATGGCATAGCACTGCTGGGAATGGAATATTTTGATTATCTCCCGGCTGATCATAAATGGGAAATGGGAGAAGGCTTTGTTGTCTATGCTTCCACCGCTGTGGTCATCTCAGCAAGTGAGAGTGAAGAACTGGAATGCACCCAGGAGGGCACAACGGTCCGTATAGCTCCGGCACCGACAGAGATTAGAAACATGTCGGCAGAAGAAAGAGACGCTGTAACAGCAATAGTTTTTGCTGTGGGAGATGTTGAGGACCACAGGATCATCCGCACCGCACCGGGAACGATGGAAGTTTTTGATGGCGGCGAATATATGACGGTAGAAATTGCTCCGGACCCGGTCCAGGGCAGCACCGGAGGCGGAGGCGGACAGGGAGAAGAGCTGAATGGCGTTTATGACAGTGTACATTTGGTCGCTTCACCGAGCGGCTACACAGAGGATATCCCGGTTGATGAAGAACAGGGAAGCGGCGTTATTAAGGCAACTCTCTCGGGAAAGGCCCGGTATAACTGGGATTTCTATGTAGTCTACTGGGACGAAGAGCTGTTCTACGAGATGAAATATGTGATGGATTACCATCTGGAGCTTGAGCAGACCACCGATTACGCTCCGTCCACGCTAAATGACAGCAATCTGTATGACAAACTCAATGAGAACTGCCTGGATATCGAAATTCCGGAGCCATTGCTGGTCAAAATGGATTTCTCGGACTACTTTGCCTCTTTGGCATCGGTTGATGTTCCAAGCTACCTGCACTTCAAGGCAGCTGCAAACGATAATGTTACTGTATCGGGACTCCTTACAACCGAATTTAAACTGAATATGTATTCGGATATGCTGACGATCCACAGTGCGGACGCCGGCATGGAAACCACATCAGACATTGCTCAGGCAGATGCTGATTCTGAAGGAACGGTCTTCTGGGTATGCAATACGGTGGATACCTATGTAAGTGCGAAGAGCTCCGGAACAACCATGCTGCTGGAACTGGACGGTGAGAGCGGTGACTGCGCAAGGGTTTTCAGAAACGATATTGATTTTGATAACGCTTTTGACGACAAAGGAGAAATCGTTAAATACGGAATGGTCCATTATTGCGGGACAGCTCCGATGCCGAACAATTACTGCGTATCTATATCCAATAAGCCATATTACAAATATGACTATCAGGCCCGCCTCGGAATAGGCCTCAGGGGAAAAGGCAGCGGCGATACCTGGTCTGACGGTAAAATCAAATACAAATATATCTCAAAGGCATATGACGAAGAAAAAACCGTTACGAATCCTATAAATCCGTTCGATATGTGCGAACATTACGGATATCAGGTCCATGTCACTGTATACGATAAGACAGGGAAGCTTGCATCCGGAGCCAAGGTCACTGCAACCGGGCATGAAGTTCGTCCCGGACGGGAAGAACCTTTCATAAACGGTGTTACGGACAGCAACGGCGAGACGGATATCTATGTTCCGTCAGAGTCCTGGAACATTAAAGCAACATACGAAGACGGCACACTGATCGGCACCGCGCAGGCCGATGCCAGAGGTCATGCGACAAGCGTAGTGATCAACGGAGACTGCAGCTACATCGAGAAGGCCAAAATCGTTATTGATCCTCCGAAGAACACGGGAGAAGATCTTCCGGGAAGCTATGATGCCCTTGGCTTTGCGACGGAGCCGGATTACTTTGCGCTGGATGCCGGGCTTTCCAGGTGGAAAGACAGGTATGGAAAGGAAACCGATAAGGCTGTCACCGGACCACAGTTTGCAGAAGTGGAACTGGCAATAAGGTCCAGTATGACTGCGGGACGAAGGGCATTTGCTGAGGATCTCGCTGTTGATGTCTTCAACTCCGACGGAAAAGTAATGAGCAACTGCAATGTTGTGTATGTCAACGTCAGCGAGGACGGTCAGACAGCCAGGGTGATGCTCCGCGTTGACACTTATCCGGAAGGCGTGAAACGTTATTTCATGAAGGTGGATAAAGGCTGGGGAACCGGAGAATACATTTCCGGTGAGCCGGTGCTTATTGCGTCATATGACTGTCAGATGGATTACGAAGATCTTGAATTTGCAGTCCGCATGTACCTCAAGAATACTACTCTGGATCCTGTGGACAATGCAGATTTCCTTACGGAAATAATTAAAAAATCAATTCCTGAGGGCTGGGAACAGAAACTTTCAAGATGGGATGAACATACCGGGAAAATGCAGTTTCCGGACAACTACGAGGCTCAGGAAAGCGGCAAGTACAGCTTGTCAACCTTCAATATGGCAGACCAGGATCTGTATCAGGAAGCAGTTTATGTACCGGAGATCGATCATTTTACAGTCGGATTTCCTGTACCTGATGATGAGGGAATAACCCTTCCGCAGAGAAAAAACGGCATTACTCTTTGGACAGATCTGGAGGCCGACCTTTCCTGTGACGACAGTGAGTGGTTGGATATGGAAGGCGAGACGATCAAAGAGTCCGTATACGGCGATCAGTTCCTTACCATAATGGTCACGGCATCTGACGAGGCAGGCAACCCTCTGAAGTTTACAGAAGAGCTGGACATCTCTTTGATGGACGGCGGCTCCGAAAATAATAAAAAGTTCCGTGTTGTCGGCTATTCCGTAAGTGAAGACAGGCTGAGCGCCGATGTGGTGATCCTTGTTCACGTATCACGCCCGGGCGCAAAAGAATATGAACTCACGGTAAATTACGGATTCTTAAGCGGATGGTATGAAGAGGGCACACTGGTTCCTATTGTTTCATATGATATCCCGGGACTGAAGGATAAGCTGGAGGAATATCTGGGCAAATGGGCAGCAGTACTCAAGGAGATAATTCCGCCGGCATGGCAGAAATCGTTCAGCGAGTGGAAAGTTGATACCCCAAGTGATGGCTCAATCAAATATAAAGATGATTTTATTCCGATCGTTACAAAAGGCGGAACATCATACGCGATAGCATTCTTCAGGATGCCCGGCAAGGATGCTGAAATAACAGCAGTATATGAAGGCCTGAAGGAAATCAAGGAAGTAGAAATGAAATTCGATCTTCCGAAACCGGGTGAATATCTGGATTATATCGCTGATAGTGAGACAAACGGAATAAAGACGGCGATCCCGTATGCAGACAAGCTGGGTGTTTTCCCGATGATGTGGTCTTCACTGACACGGGCAGATTACAATTCCAGCTACACCGCATTTATCCCGATTTCTCCTAAATCAGGCTATAAATTCGGCTGGCCTCTGGGACTTACCACGAAGGCTTATGTTCCGTCTGCGTCAGGAACCGGAAGGACTGAAGCTGACTTCTTTGCCGCAGTAGGTGATTATGCGCTTATCACGCACACGTACAAAACACCTAAGGCTCAGCTTCTTGAGGTGACGGACCCGCAGCCGGTTTATTTTGAAAACGGCACTCCATCGTCCGAAATCAACGAATACATGGAATCCGTTGAGGCAAGTATCATTTCGGAAAAAGGCTACGGTTCGGCCAAAGTAAAGTGGAATGATGTCTCTGATACAAGCGCCGATGAAACGGGCCGGTTCATTTATGACAGCAGCCTGGAATACAGGCAGGATGTTGTTGATATGCAAGACGGATCATATTCGCTGAAGGGTACCGTGATCCTGCCGGGTGATATCCGCAACGAGGAAGACGGAAGTCACGACATCGTCGACCAGACGGTAGAGGTCAGGGTCATAATAAAAGCTAAAGAAGAGAACGAAATATATCCACCACTTGCGACGCCGGGGTCAGGCACATACTCCGAGGATCTGAATGTCGTACTGACAAATGACAGCAGGAATCCTGAAGGCACGGTGATCTGGTACAGGAATGCCAAAGGTGAGGCAACAAGATATCTTTCACCGATCGTCCTTGCCAAAAAGGACAGATCCGTAACATACAAGATTGAAACCTGGGCAGAGTATGATGGATTGTCAAGTCCTGAGGTGACCTATGTGTACACGATCGATCCGGACCATCTGTACAATGTGAGGGTATACGGCGGAACCATCTTTAATACGCCTGACGAGAATTGTACTGAGGCCAATTTCAAGGCCGGTTCAGAAGTTATAATAGGCGCGGCCCCGGGCAATGCCTACGAGAAATTTGATCACTGGATCTTCAATTACACAACTGAAATTGAAACTGATCAGGGATATACATTTGAGATGCCTGACCAGGATGTTATAGCCATAGCAGTTTATACTCCGAAAACCGATGATGAACTGATAATAGACAGTGTGTCCCTGCACATGGCTTTCCCGACCGAAGGCGTAAAACTTCCGGATAAGGTTGGAAACAATTATTTCTGGTATGACAAATACTCGGGTGATGCTAAAAAATACGTAACGGCAGATCCTCAGCCTGCTGTCACCTGGAATGTGGAAGGATACCCGGAAGCTGTCGGCGGAATGACATATACGGCGGCAATACCGTTGAAAATTGAAGATCTTCAGCTGGACGATTCGCTGCCGAAGAACGTTTATTTCTCGGAAGGCCTGACGGCAAATGTCGGAGAGAAAACCGCAAAAGTTGTAGTCGATTCGAGCCATAAGTATGCGACCGCGTTTGTGTCATTTGATATTCCGAAGGAAAACTTCACTGTTAAGTACGACGCAAACGGAGGAGAAAATGCACCGGAGCCGCAGACCAAGGAACGCGGTAAAGCACTTACCATTACTGCGGATGTCCCTGAAAGAGAAGGTTATAATTTCCTTGGCTGGTCTTCATTGAAAGAAGGCGGCGTTGAATACGAACCGCAGGATAAGTATGAGAAGGACGAAGATACCATCCTGTACGCGGTCTGGGATAAATGCGAAGTGATAAAGAAGGTTCAGGTGGCATTTGATGTGCCGGCTGAAGCAGGGGATCCGCTGCCTTCAAAGAGTCAGATAAAGTTGAGCGTTCTGGATCCTTCGGGCGCACCTGTAAGCCTGAAAGAAGCCGGCTGGGAGGATGACTTCGGCCTTACCGTATATACGGCAGAGACCGGAGACCAGTATCTGTCCCTGAAGATCCGTGAAAATGACCCGAAGTATTCTCTCGCGGAGAAGCTGGAAGCAGTTGTAAAGGATACTTCCGACGGCGGAAATGAAAAGGTAACGGTAGAAAGTGTGAACGTAAGTGACGATGGAAAAGAAGCCGAGATCGTCATTCAGGTGCATATTTCCAAGCCGGGGGCAAAAGAGTACTATGTTACCGTGGATGAAGGTATCGGAGGCGGATATTACGAGGAAGGCGATACCGTATTTATCCTTTCCTACGATATCAAGAGCATTTCTACAGTTCTTAAAGAACTGCTTCCTGAATATAAGACGATCATCTCACTGGCGGAGCACTTTGCCGGGAAACTGACGGGAACCTTTGAAAAATGGGAGGTTCTGGATCCGACAGACGGAACGCTGGTTTACAAAACTGATTTCTGGCCGGTCATACTGAAGTCAGGAAAGCTTCCGACGACGACATATGCGGCAGCATTTTTCTCCATGCCGGCACACGATGTTGAAGTCAAGGCAATCTACGGATCACCAAAGACCATCGACAGCGTGACAATGGACTTCGAGGTTCCGAGGATCGGAGAAAAGCTGGCAAGTCTGGCCGCATGCGTGGATCCGAAAGAGGGAGTGAAGCCTGTCACCCTCATGGGAAAAGACGGAAAGTACAAGATCACATGGAGCGGGCCTGACAAGGTCGGCTATAACAAGGAATATACAGCCAGGGTATATGTGACTGCGGAGAGCGGATACAAGCTGAAGGAGATACTTGATATCGTCACTGTGGATTCATATTTCCCGAAAGGCTATGATTTTGATAACGGAACGCAGCCTGAAGGATATTCAGAAGGAAGCACCCTGGGATTCATGGATTATGCGATCCTTTCGTATACATACAAGACGCCAAAGGCGCAGCTGCTTAGCGTAACCCAGCCGAATACGGTATATTTCCCGAACGGGACAGCACCTGAAGACATCAATGCTTACCTGCAGGATCTGGAGATCGCCATCATGACTGAGGACGGGCAGAAATCTGCAAAGGCCAACTGGGGCGAGGTGACTGATACATCGGCCGGCGCGGATGGGCGTTATACATATGACAGCAGCCTTTCGGCGCGCCAGGAAGTCCTTGACGCAGATACCGGAACATACAAGGTCGCAGGAACGCTGAAGCTTCCGGGAGACATCAGAAATACCGAAACCAAGATGCACGAAAAGGTCGATCAGACAGTTGAGATCACTGTGGTGATCCTTGAGAAGGACAGCACGGAATTGCTGCCGCCTACGGCTGATCCTGATTCCTGCGAGAGCGATAAGGAACTTGAAGTCGAGCTTATAGACAATGAGAACAACCCTGAAGGCACGAAGCTCTTCTACACGCTCACAGAAGACGGCATTAAGGGCGAAGAAACAGAATATACTGACAAGATAGTTCTCAGACAGAATGATAAAGACACGCAGTATGTGATCGAAGCATGGGCTGAAAACGGCGAAGACGTCAGCGAGACTGCTGCATTTACATATCTTGTAAAGGCTGCGGAAACAGAAAAATATCTTGTGACAGTCATCGGCGGAAGTATTGAGCTGGATGAGGGAGAAGCATCAGAGGCGGCATTTGAGGCAGGAACAGAAGTGAAGATCAAAGCTGCCCCGAATGAGAAATATGAGAAATTTGACCACTGGGAGTTTGAAGGACTTGCAGGGTCTTCCGAAGATCCGGAATATATCTTTGAAATGCCGGAAAATAATGTAAGGGCAAAAGCTGTATTCTCGCCTCTTTCTGATGATGACATGCTGGTCGAATCAGCTGAGATTTTACTTGATAAGCCGGAAGCCGGTAAAGAACTTGCCAAGATCGTTAACAAGAGTACCTGCCGGGATGACAAGGACGATCTCCTTACATCACAGCCGGAGCCTGCCATCACATGGAACGCGGAAGAAAATGAAAAGGCTCAGGAAGGCAAAACGTATACAGCGTCTGTCATTGTAGACGTAAACGATCTGCGAAAGGACGGAGAAAAACTCCCTGACAGCGCAGTCTTAAGCGGTGCATTTACTGCTATGGTGAACGGCCGCGAAGCTCGCGTTCATGTTGATGAGAGCCGGAAGTTTGCAGTCGTTGAGATAGACTTTGAGATACCGGTAACAAGTTTCACCGTAACATACGACGCAAACGGCGGAGACGAAACAACGGTTCCTGATCCGCAGACTAAAGAAAAAGGAAAGCCTTTGACTCTCAGCAGCGAGAGCCCGGAAAGGACCGGATACGGATTCATTGGCTGGTCGGAAGATGCGGACGCAGCAACTGCCCAGTACGATCCGGGAGATGAGTACGAAGGGGACGCTGACATCGTGCTGTATGCCGTATGGAAGCCGG
>JAZUFV010000104.1:0-3184 GCA_045640845.1 Lachnospiraceae bacterium | reverse complement strand
TAGTAAGTGTTCCTGCCGAACGTATAGCACTGTAGCCCGATACATTCAGACTGCCGCTGCCGGAAATTTCGCCGTACTTTGTGAAATATAAACCATAATCATTTCCGCTGCTCAATGTATTGCTGCCCTTCAGAATCAGATTGCAGCCATCATAAAAGCAGATTGCGCGATGACCATATCCTGTAACCGCAATTGACAGCCCGTCAATGGTCAGATCACTCACGCCCTCTTCAGTGACGATATATTCCTTTTCAGTATCACCGGAAACAGTAAGTCCGTCTGTTTTGATTATGAGCTTGTTCGGGTCTTCGGCGTCCCACTCATAATCTGTCCCCTCTTCTGCAAGGCCGTCAAGGTTCATGACTGTGAGATCATGACCTTCCGCAAAAACCGGCGCCGGCATGAGCGAAAGACACATCACAATACTTACTATTACGCAAATGATTTTTTTCTTCATCCTTATGATTCCTCCGGAATGAACTATCAATGAAAAACTGCTTTTTCTCCGGCCATGCCGAATCAAAAAAGCAATTCAAAATCCCATATTTATACAGAGTATATTTTACCACAAATCCGCTGAAAAATGATTAAAGAAATCCATAAAAGCCCTGTTTTTATAAAGGAAAACGGCGGGATCAGAAATTCCCGCCGCAAGTGTTATTTATCCAATAAAAGCCGAATCATTTTTTGTAAGCAGATACAGACAATACTGGTTCATACTGATTCCTTCAGCCTTTGAATGTTCTGATAAGGATTTATGAAGACTTTTTGGAATTCTCAGTTTGAACTGTCCTGAATAATTGTCAACATCATTCGGTTCATTGATGCTTACGCCATCTTCGATAGCTGCTTCTATCCAGATATGTTTAGCATCTTCAGCATTACGAATCGCTTCTTCTATTGTGTCTCCCACTGTTAAACATCCCGGCAGATCAGGAAAAGATACTGCATAGCCCCCCTCTGTATCCGGTACAATTTCCATTTTGTATGGAAGTTTCATATATTCATCAACTGTTCGCATTCGCTGCCTCCTCTCGTTCGACAACCTCACGTACCATCTCAATATAAACCTTTTTAATAGGCTTATGTTTTGGAATCGTTATAGGTGAATAACCCGTCTTACGAAATACGTAATGACTGCTTCCTCCTCGTGGAGCATACATTTCATATTCATACGATTCTAATATCTTCTTTAATTCCTCAAACCGGAGATCCGGAGACAATTTTTTTACTCTGTCTAATAGTTTTTCCCACTGGGACATTATTTTCTCCTTAACATTATAATTGGTGTCATATATGGTGTCAATGTTTCCGCTGATATTTTCCACTTGCGCAAAACTTGCGCAGAACAGCTTTTTCGGTGCTTCAGCCCTTTTCTAATCCAGCCATTCGGTCGGTTACAAAAATAATCTTATGATTGGTGATAATTCGCCTGATCAGGCAATCAATCTTCCAGATGACCCGCACCACTTTGATTTACCGTGCGGCGTCGTATTATATGATGAATTGTAACATAAAGTCACAGCAAAACGATTTACAAAATATTAAAATCTCTGTTTTTATAAGGGAAAACCCACAGCTTCTTCAATACAGACTCTCCCGGCGGCAGATGCCGTTTCCACCGATTTTCTATAATTTCTATGTTCGCGGTGGAACTGTTTCCACCGATTCTTCTAAATAACAACAAAATCGGTGGAAAAGCTCTTTGTGCAGGCTGTCTGAAACCATATTTCGGACTTGACCTTGAATCCCTTGCCTTGAAGCACTTGAAGCCCCAAAACAATTGGGATATTTGGTAATAATTTGGTAAGGCGTTGCTTTTTTATTATATTATGGTAACGCTCTACAAAATGCGCTTACTCATAATCAGTTTCTGCGTGACTTCCTGACCATTATTGCAATAAACAGTCCCATCCAGATGAGTGAAACAGCGCAGATAATACCCCACAGATACAGGTGGTTCCTGTCTCCCGTTTCAATGCTGCCGCCGGTTTTAAACTCAACTTCAATGCGTATGTCTGATGTGACTTTTTCAAATCTTATTTCACCGTTCTTCACCTGTGATGTGATATCGACAGCCTTTTCGTCGGTTCCGAACCACGCTTCCACCACGGAGAGCTCCCACTCGTCATCCGGTTTGATCTTTATTACGGCAGTTTCGCCATGTCTTACCGTGAGGCTTTCAGGAGTCACGGTTCCGTTTCCGTCTCTCACCGAAGCCTTAATGGTGTACAGTCCGGTCCAGACTGCATAAAGACATACATCCTTGTTTTCTTTATACAGGATTCCCGGTGCGTACTCAGCCTCTTCAGCCTTGCTGTCACTGCTCCAGCCGTCAAACTCATAGCCTTCCCTTACAGGTATCTTGTCTGAAAGTGTAAGATCCGTATGGTAGTTCTTCACCTGAGGCTCAGGAGCACCTGTGCCTCCGTTTGCATCATAGCTTACTGTAAATTCCTGCTCACTGAAGTAAATATCGGCATATGTGTTCTGTGTAATATTCTCAAGGGTAAGGACTCCGTCTGCAGCCTCTTTAGTCACATCCGTTTCGGACCGTTCTCCGTTCACCCATACCCATTTGATCACTTTTTCAAGCTCATAGCCTTCATCCGGAGTGATCGTAAGCTCAACCGTTTCACCGGTCTCCACGCCGGCATATTCAGGGCTTACCGTGCCTTTTCCGGCCTTGATCTCTGCAGCCACCGCATGAGGACAGGCTTTGAAAAATGCGTATACTTTCGTGTCTTCCTGAATATTCTGCAGTTTCAGAACGCTTCCTTCCAGCTGATCGGTAACATCGGTGCCTTCCAGCGGATCTGTATCATATATAACAACTTTTTCCAGAACCCAGGCAGTCGTCGGCCGGATAAGAGGCATGAACCTGATCTCAGCTGTACCGCCTTCAACTACTTTCTGCATCTGCGGGTCTGCAATTCCGCCCTCAGAAGCATCTGCCGTGACTGTGTAAACAGGTTTCCATACGGCATACAGCTGAACATCCTCGTTTTCTTTATACAGACTTCCCGGTGCATACTCAGCTTCCTCAGCCTCCCTGTCACTGCTCCATCCGATAAATTCGTATCCTTCCTTTACAGGGAGCTTATCGGAAAGTGCAAGATCTTTATGGTACTTCTTCACCTGAGGTTCAGGAGCACCTGTGCCTCCGTTTGCATCATAGCTTACT
>JAZUFV010000103.1:0-2385 GCA_045640845.1 Lachnospiraceae bacterium | reverse complement strand
ATCAGATAAACCATAACCATCCAGAATCAATAAAACTACCGGTCTCATGTAACTTAAAAACTCCTAACTCATTTTTTTGCCAAGCTTTTCAACAAAGCTTGCTTTATTTGTTCTTAATATGAGGGCGGCCTCTTTGGCCATTTTTGCCCTTACTATATCGCCTGCCTCAAGGGCAATTGCCTTTTCGCCGTCAACAGTCACAAAGTTCTGCTTTTTCTTTTCACGGCTGCCGTTTCTGCTTATTATCTCAACACTGACATCAGCCGGGAGCACAACAGACCTTGAATTCAGCGTATGTGCGCAGATAGGGGTGATCAGCATTATCTTTGCCGTTGGAAGAACCACCGGTCCGCCTGCGGAAAGGTTGTATCCGGTTGATCCTGTAGGTGTTGAAATAATGATTCCGTCAGCCGAATATGATGAAAGGAGTTCTCCGCCTACTCTCACCTCAAGTTCCGCTATTCCTGTATCAAGCGAACGGTTTACAACGATATCATTCAGAGCCCGGCGGCTGTGGATGATCTTTCCGTTTCTTATTATGTCGCAGCGTGTAAGTATACGCTTTTCAATCTCGTAATCGCCCCTGACTATTGCCCGGACTGCATCTTCAAATCCATCTATATCAACCTCCGTAAGGTATCCCAGGGTTCCGTAATTAATTCCGAAAACCGGAAGGCCCAGCTTGATAAGGTCTTTTGATGCGTGGATAAATGTTCCGTCTCCGCCCAGACTGAGTATTACCTCTGTTCCTTCAGGAACAAGCTCAGGATTGGTATAAAGAAAATCCCCTCCTGCGGTGTTTTCCTGTGAAAGAAGACTTGCCGTGCATTCGCAGCCGTTCTTTTCAAGTATTCTTCTTATCTTTCTGATATTCCGTCCGCTGTTTTCCTTAAGCGGATTGGCAATGATAGCAAACTTTTTCATTTATCCAGCTCCTGATGTGCCTGTGCAACAACTTGTTCTATATATTCAGGCCCTACTGTTCCCGCACAGCCTGAATTTCTCTTTACGTGGATCAAGTATTCAATATTTCCTTCGGGACCTTTGACCGGCGAATATGTAAGTCCGGCGGCGCAAAGCCCTTCCGATGTCACAAAATCAACTATTTTCTGTATTACCTCAATATGGGTTTCAGGTTCTCTTACAACTCCCTTTTTCCCGACTTTTTCCCTTCCGGCTTCAAACTGCGGTTTTATGAGCATTACCAGCTCGCAGTTTTCATCCAGCAAAGTTTCCGCAACGGGTATCACAAGTGTGAGGGAGATGAATGAAACATCAACCGATGCAAGATTTATTTTTTCAGGGATCATATCCGGAGTGACGTTTCTGATGTTCGTCTTTTCCATGACAACCACCCTGTCATCGTTTCTCAGTTTATAATGGAGCTGGCCCTTGCCCACATCAACAGCATAGACCTTCACGGCACCGTTCTGAAGCATGCAGTCAGTAAAACCGCCGGTTGATGAGCCTATGTCCATGCAGACCTTACCGGCCGGGTCCACCGGAAATACCTCCATTGCCTTTTCCAGCTTTAGTCCGCCGCGGCTGACATATTTTAAACCTTCTCCCCTTACTTCAATAACGGCATCTTCAGGGAACATTGATCCGCTCTTCAGTTCCTTCTGATTGTTAACATAAACCTGGCCCGCCATTATCATTGTCTGGGCTTTCTGTCTTGAAAGTTCGCTATTCTGTTCACAGACCAGCACGTCCAGTCTCTTTTTCATTTTTTCAGTGTCTCTGTTATTTTCTTAGTAATTGTTTCTGCATCAAGTCCACATTCAAGCCGCTGTCTGGCAGGGCTTCCCTGCTCAACGAATACATCACCCACTGCAAAATTAAGCACCTTCACGCCGCAGTCCAGGTCACTTACAGCTTTAAGTACCATCATGCCGAATCCGCCTGCGAGCATGTTTTCTTCAAGCGTGACAACAATGCTGTGGGTTCTGACCAGCTTTTCAATCAGTTCCTTATCAAACGGCTTAATAAATCTGGCATTCACCAGACTTGCCTGATACCCCTGCTCCTTAAGTGCATTTCTTACCTCCGCTCCGGTCTTTACCATTGAGCCTGCGGCAATTATTGCAATATCTTTTTCCTCATAAAGGATCTCACTCTTACCGTATTCCAGCGGTGAGTCAAACTCTTCAAATTCACTTGAAGCTTCTCCTCTCGGATAGCGAATGGCCAGAGGTGCCCGGAATTCGGCAGCAAATCTGACTGCCTCTTCAAGCTCCTTTCCGTTCTTCGGAACCAGAATGCTCATGTTAGGCATCGACATCATGAATGACACATCAAAGAGTCCCTGATGCGTCTCGCCATCTTCTCCGACAAGCCCCGCCCTGTCAATGCAGAACGTTACAGGGAGATTCTGCATGCAGACAT
>JAZUFV010000102.1:0-2371 GCA_045640845.1 Lachnospiraceae bacterium | reverse complement strand
CGACAGAACCTCTGATGCGTGGAATCATGTCGCCCCCGAAACCAAAGGAAGTGATACATGTGCTGAATCTTAAGTCAGATACGATGAATGGGCTTTCTTTCACGGCAAATTCGGGAAAAGTGCTGGGACTGCTGGATGTACGTGAAAGCTGCACAAAAGAGCTGGTAAACTCACTGGTCCACGGAATGGAATATACGGGAAGCATTTTTCTGAACGGGAGAAGGTTTACGGCAAAAAATCGGCTTAAAGCCATGAAAAAAGGAATAGGCCTCATAGCCGTAAGGGAAGAGGGAAACCTCCTTGAAAACCTTACCTGGCCGGAAAACTTTCTGATGGCATATAAGAAAAATGCAAGGTTTAAAAACCCTGTTATATCCAAAAAAATGGAAAGCCTTATTGCCTCGGAATTTGAAGGAGAGCTTGAAGGTCTTGATCCTAATGTGCCGCTGGATGAGCTTGATGTAAACGAATACGTTAAGCTGAAAATGACATACCTCAAATGGATCATATATAACCCGAAGGTGCTGATCTGTGTAAAACCGTGCGCATTCGGTGATGTTGTAATGCGTGAGACAGCCGTATCCATGATAAGGCAGGCAGCCGCAAGAGGCATATGTGTGCTGGTCGTTTCCAACGATCCTCATGAGATCACTCATTGCTGTGATGATGTGTGCATACTCCAGAACGGCAAAGCTGTTGAACGTATGGATAGGGAAAACTTCATAAAAATGCAGATGAAGCTGTCAGATTCGGTCTATTAATAATCTCATTATTATCGCCTTACATATTCCAATGATTGTCCACTTGCCCAAGACCAGGGCAGGTGTTATTTTCATATTGTCGAACAGCAATGGCAAATTGCATATTTAGGGAGGGTGTCCGGGTTGCATTGATTTTTCGGTGCAAACCGGATTTTCCTACAATCTTTCAGTTGTAATTAATTATTAGGAGGAATATTTAATATGAGAGAAGCAGTAATCGTATCAGCCGTTCGTCTTCCTGTAGGAAGAGTCGGAGGAGCTCTTGCTTCATTCCGTCCGGAAAAACTGGGCGCTATGGTAATGAAGGAAGCTGTTAAAAGGGCAGGCATCCAGCCGGAAGACATTGATGAGGTGGTTTTCTGCTCATGCGAAAACGATGACCTTAAGATCGCAGCAAGAGTAATCATGCTTGAGGCTGATTTCCCTTACACTATCCCTGCATACCAGATCCAGAGAGGATGCGCATCATCACTTACAGCTCTCTGGGACGGAGTATTAATGATCAGAGAAGGTTTTGCAGACTGCGTACTGGCAGGCGGAGTAGAAAGCACAACTTTCGCACCTTACACAATGAACAAGCCTAGCCGTGCATATCAGCAGGCACCTATGACATGGGCAGAGCCGATTTTCTCACCTAAGGAGAAATACGGAAACCTTGCAAACGGCCCTACAGCTGAAGAAATTGCAAGACGTTTTGGCATCACCAGGGAAGACTGCGACAGATTCTCTGTTGAAAGCCACAGAAAAGGCGCAGAAGCATACAAGAACCATCGCTTTGATGAGCAGATCCTTCCTGTAGAAGTTCCGTTAAAGGGCGGCAAGACAATGATCTTCGACCGTGACGAACCTCTTCGTGATGACTGCACATTTGAGTCACTTTCAAAACTCAGACCTTCATTCGCAAAAGACGGCGTATGCACAGCCGGAAACAGCTCTCCTCTTACAGACGGAGCTTCATGCTGCATCATCATGGAAAGATCAAAGGCTGAGGAAATGGGTCTTGATATTCTTGCAGTATTCAAAGATTTTGCAGATGCAGGCTGCGATCCGCTTATCATGGGTGAAGGACCTGTTCATGCATGCAGAAAACTTTTCAAGAAGACAGGCCTTACATGGGATGATATCGATCTTGTAGAGCTTAACGAAGCATTCGCATCACAGTCTATCAGATGCGTAAGAGAACTTCAGATCCCTGAAGAAAAGCTTAACGTTAACGGCGGAGCTATAGCTCTCGGACATCCTTTTGCATCAACAGGAACAATTCTTGTAACCAAGATGGTTTACGAGATGAGAAGAAGAAACGCAAAACGAGGCATCGTTACATTCTGTATCGGCGGCGGCCTTGGCGTTGCAGCTCTTTTTGAGCGTCCGTAAGTTATTTTTGCGGCAGCAGTCTTCAGAGGCAGCTGCCGCTTTTTGAATTTATATCATCTTTTTCGGGAGGAAATAATAATGTCAATTCAGCCATATGTACATGTAGAAACATTTGAAGAGTACAAAGAACGTTTTAAAGATTTCGCATATCTTGAGCGCACAGAGGATGGAATCCTTCTTTGCCGTCTTACCTGGAAGGGCGGACCGGTAATGTGGTCTTACCAGACACAGAACGC
>JAZUFV010000101.1:0-11550 GCA_045640845.1 Lachnospiraceae bacterium | reverse complement strand
CCGAAGCAGTAATACAGCTGCGATTCGGTATCCACCGAAAATGACGGCGTTTTTTCATTATGGAACGGACACAGACCAAAATACGTTGAACCTTTTTTCGTGAGGTTAACGTAACTGCCCACCACATCCACTATATTGTTTGCTTCAATAACCTGATCGATTATCTCCTGCGGATAAAACATTTATTTCTCCCAGAATTTTGGAACAAAAAGATTTTCATAAAGCGATACTGAATATATATCAGTCATTCCGGAAATAAAGTCACACACTGCCCTTTCAACAGGCTCTTTTCTGTTTTCAGTGATCCTGATATTTTCTTCAGGTATTTTCTCCGGATTTGCAAGATAGTAATCATAAAGCTCGGCCAGCATTGTATCTGCTTTTGCTTCCTCACTCTTGCAGACCGGATTGAAATAAAGATTATCTGTCATGAATACCCGCAGTTCAGTAAGCGCTTCATCTGCTTCTTTGCTCAGGCAGATATCGTTTTTACCGTATGAATTTGTTATCATGTCACGGATAAGGAAATCCAGACGGTCTGCATGTGTCTGTCCCAGAGCGTTTTTTATTTCCTTCGGCACATCATCCTCTGAAAGGATTCCAGCGCGTATGGCATCATCCATGTCATGATTTGTGTATGCAATTTTATCGGAAAGACGGACAATCTTTCCCTCAAGGGTTGAAGGGCAGCCGCTCATCCCATGATTAACAATTCCATCCCTTACTTCCCAGCAAAGATTAAGGCCTTCTCCGTCATGCTCAAGTACTTCAACAACCCTGAGGCTCTGAACGTTATGCTTAAAATCATACTTTCTGGCAAGTGTCCTCTCACCGGCATGTCCGAAAGGTGTATGTCCAAGGTCATGCCCAAGCGCAATTGCCTCAGTCAGATCCTCATTCAGACGAAGTGACGAAGCTATTGTCCTTGCGATCTGCGAAACTTCCAGCGTATGGGTAAGCCGCGTCCTGTAATGGTCGCCCTGCGGAGAAAGAAAAACCTGAGTCTTATGCTTGAGTCTTCTGAAGGACTTGCAGTGTATTATCCTGTCACGGTCTCTCTGATAACAGGTCCTCAGATCGCACTGCGGGATATCTTTTTCACGTCCCTTTGAATTAACACTTAATGCGGCAAACTCACTGAGTATCTGCTCTTCAATTTTTTCTTTGTTTTCCCTGAAGTTCATAAAACTATGTTTTCTCCCGGTTTAACAATTACCTTTTTCTTTCCTTCAAATTTTGTGACAAGCTCCAGGTCATACGAAGGCTCACCATCTTTTCCCGGAGGTGCTGTATGAATCGGAATGCAGTAGTCTGCCTGAACAAGTTCTGTGCAGAGCTTTGCTTCCTCGATGTTCATGGTATATTTTCCGTCAATAGGAACAAAAATAATATCCAGCTTTTTTTCCGGAAATGTCTTCATTTCTTCGGTTATGCCCGTATCTCCGCAAAAATAGAGCTTTCTTCCTTCAAAGGAAAGAATGTAACCGACGCATTCCTCCTTTTTATGGTGATGGTTATATGCAGGAACTGCCTCAATAAGTACATCATCAATCTCAAAGGAATTGTATTCACCATCTGTAAGCGCTTCAGCATTTGTAATAATGATGCAGTCATCCTTTTTTGTGACTATATCAATATTGTTATGGTCATGATGCTGATGTGTGATGAGGATCACATCCGCCGGAACATCGTAACCTGCTCCTTTGAACGGATCTATATAAAAAACAAGACCTGATTCAGTTATGATCCTGAAACTGGCATGCCCCTGATAAAGCAAATATGACATAATTACCTCCTGTCACTCCCGGCCTTCTACAGCCATGGAACTCATAACAACATAAAGGTTGCGAAGATCGTTGTTATTATTCAGAGCCGTATACAGGTTTTCCTCGGTTTTCTGAATGAGACTTCTTATAGGATTTCTATATGATATGAGAGTCAGAAACGTATTGATCGTTTCATCTTCATACATCTTTGTCTGTATCTGAATATTTCCGGTCTTCTTGTTCATTAGAAGATAAAAACTGTCTACTGCCGGCGCCGGCGTGGAAATATTCTTAAAATAAATATTGTAACTTACAAAAGCCGCAATTTCGTTATTTTCAAGTCCCGGAGTCACATAAATTTTGAAGTCACCAAAATGATCAACAATCTGAGCGTACTGGGCGGAAATGTTAGCGGTTTTGGGATCATCAAATGAAGTTTCAAGTATTGTAGTATCCCCTGATGCCTGAGCGCTGTAATAAGCATAAAAGAAGTTGTTGACAGACTTAAACGGACATACAACAACATCCTTGCTGCGTACCCTGTTCATTAGTGCCTGAACAGGATCTTCCTGCTTAGGAAGACCGGCTCCCAGAATAAGGACTATTACAAGAATAACTATGAGTATTCCGAGAATTGTGCACAAAAACGGAACAGATTTTTGTGAATAAAAACCTGTCCATTTTTCAGCAAGCTTTGATATTTTGTTGGAATTATTGTTTTTCCTAAGGTTTTCCAACCGAACCTCCGGCTAATTAATCAGTTCCGAAAAGCCTGTCACCGGCATCGCCGAGTCCCGGAACAATATAACCACGCTCGTTTAACTTTTCATCAAGAGCGGCAAGTGTAATTTCAACATCCGGATGATCTTTTTCAATACGGGCAACGCCCTCAGGTACACCTACAAGACAAACAAGCAGAATCTTCTGTGCACCGCGTTTTTTGATATTTGTAATAGCAGCTGAAGCACTTCCGCCGGTTGCAAGCATAGGATCTGTAACAATTACTATGCTCTGATCCATGTTCTTAGGGAAACGTGCGTAATACTCATGAGGCTCTAATGTCTCGTGATCACGGTACATTCCGATATGGCCGATCTTTGCTGTCGGCATAATGTCACGGAAACCGTCTACGAGTCCGATACCTGCTCTCAGGATAGGAACCAGAACGATCTGCTGGTCCATCTCATATCCGGTTGTTTCACAGATAGGAGTTTTGATTGAATATTCCCTGAGAGGTACATTCTTGGTAACCTCATATGCCATAAGCTTTGCAATTTCATCGAGATTCTGCTTGAAAATATATGTAGAAGTCTCTTCCTGACGCATAATGCTGAGTTTATGCTTGATAAGCGGATGATCTAATACTGTTAACATGTCAATTCTCCTTAAGAATTTATCTTATGAAAGTTTATCACTTTATATTTTTAAAAACAAGATTTTCATCCAGTGACCGGATCAGTTCATAGTAATGTTCTTCTATATCATCAAAGACCACGCGCCTGATATATTCAGAAACAGTTTCTCCGTTTGATGCAGCGTAAGCTTTCAAAAGATCAGCATCAATATCACTAAGCCTTAATGAGATTGTCATAGTTATCCTCCTGCTTTTTGCAGGGATAATAATCAATGACACCGGTCATTGCAAGCCTTTGCGGACAGAAGTACCTTCCGGGGAGATAAACTGCACTTTTGAAAGGATGAAATTATTTTCTGCCTTCTATGATCGATACAGCTGCGATCCCGATAATAAATATTGCGCAGGCTGCAAGAGCGGATATTTTTTCAATTGCCTGGATTTTTTTCTTTTTCATGTTTATTCCTCAGGTATTTCTTCCCCGCCTTCTTCTGCAGCCGGTTCTTCAGGAACCTCTGCTTCGGTTTCAGGCGGAGCCTCAGTTTCTGTTTCAGGTTCAGGCTCCGGCGCCTGAGTCTCAGGGTCTTCCTCTGCAGGAATCTCTTCCTGTTCTTCTTCCACGTATTCAGTTATCTCTTCATACGGTTCTTCGACGATTTCCTCATATCCCACCGCTTCTTCAATATTAATCTCATTCTCTTCATCTGTAGGCGTATCGGAACTATCGTAATCAATAAGGCCGGTTACAAAAGTATTTGTTGTCGGCTTTCCTTCTTCTATGTCAGTGATCTTCTCACCGTTCACAACCTTTTTAATGGTCCCTGAAACATATTCTATCGATTCCCTGAACGGAACTACAACAGAAAGGAAAGAACCACCGGCTGCAAAGCTTGGCTGGAATGCATCATCACCCATTGCCTGATTTCTGAAAATTTCCCAGCTGCCGCCTTCGTCAATCTGTTTCTTTACAAGATCGGTTATCTGATCCTTAGTCATATCAGTAACGCAGCAATTAAGGAGAGCATCCATAAGCGCTGTGTAACAGCCCAGTGTATTTACGGAAACCAGCTGATTGATCATAGCCTCGATGATCATCTGCTGATGTTCGCCTCTTGCGAAGTCTCCGCCTTCTATTGATTTTCTTTCTCTTGCATAGAATAGCGCTTCTGTGCCGGTAAGATGAATCGGGCCTTCATCATAGTAATAAGGCTCATAAGTTGCACCAAACCCATACGGATTGTTGATATCAAGACCTCCCATTGCATCTATGATGTTTATAAGGGAAGTAAAGTTGACCTTAACAAAATAATCAATATTTATATCAAAAATGTTCTCTATTGTTTCTATCTGGACATCCATTCCGTAAATACCGGCGTGAGTCAGTTTGTCACGTGAATCACCCGTTACACCCGGGAACGGAACATAGTAATCCCTTGGGATGACAGTAAGGAGAACCTGATGCGTATTGAAATTAACGGTTGCAAGAATATTAACGTCGCTTCTTCCTGTTGTGGATATCTCATTACCGTACTGGTCATTACCACTGATGAAAATGATAAACGGATCGGATGTAACATCAATTGCTTTTTTTGTTGTATCCTTTTTTGTTTTTGCAACTTTCTTTATATCGATCTTTTCAATAATCTTTACTTTATGCTCATACTCTTCATCAAGCTCCATCAATGTGCTTGTATAAGAATTTTCATAGATAAGTGCGCCGACCTTTTTTTCAAAAAGTGAATTGTACAGTTTCTCAACAGTACTCTGGTCTTCTGTCTTAAGCTGCTTTCCTGCTTTTTCATTTAGCTTTGCCATTGCCTGGGTATATTCCTCGCCTTCAAGCAGGGATATGGTACCGAAAGTATAATCAGCAGCATCTTTGATATTTTCGGCCGGGTCATCTGCAAGTACTGCAACAACGTAAGATTTAACACTGTAGCTTGTACCGGTGATATTAGTAAGAACATCATCTGCCAGCGTTACATAAAAGCTGCCCATGGCCAGACAGACCGACAGCAGGAGCGAAAGCACAAGGCTCAGTATCCGTAGTGCCTTCCTTCGGTTGACCCAGAGGCAGAAGAAAACGGTAAGCATAATAACAAGTCCCGCTATGATCGCAATTTCCCAGACAAGTGAGAAAATATCCAGCTTAACAATAACAATTACAAATATTACACTGACGATGAACTGCATGATAAGAGCAGCAAAACCTATAAGTTTTAAAGGATCAAACTGCTTCAGAAAGTCTCTGAAAGATGAGGACCGTTTTTCCTCCGGCTCAGCATCATAATCATTTACAAATATTTCATCAGAATCTTCAGAATCGTAAGGTTCAATAAATATATCTTCAGACTCTTCAGATTCGTAAGGTTCAATAAATATATCTTCAGATTTCTCAGGTCCATCACTGATATATCTGATATTCTTTTTCTTTCCTGTGTACTTCAATACATGTCCCTTTCTGTGTGCATAAACATCCACACTAAACTAGTATATGGTACATCAAAACAAAACCAAAATCAACTTTATCATAAACTTTACACATTTGATTATCATAGATTCCCTACACACAAATAAACATCCGGAGCGTTCATGTTCCGGATGTTTACAGAATATCAAAATATTTAAGAGTACGCTATCTGTCTTCCCTGAAGTACGACAGTCCCAGACTTGCCGGTGGCTGGTCTTCCCTCTTGTTTCGTGTACTTGTGATGATAAGAACGATAATCGTAACGACAAAAGGTGCCATCTGGTAAAGTTCCTTGATTGCCAGATTCGTTCCTGACGGGATAAACATATGAAGGATATAAAGTCCGCCAAAGAGAATTGATGCCCAGATGCTGTGTCCCGGTCTCCAGATTGTAAAGATAACCAATGCTATTGCAAGCCATCCTCTGTCACCGAATGCATCATTTGACCAAACACCGCAGGCATAGTCAAATACATAATATAAACCGCCCAGACCGGCAATCATGGCGCCGGCACAGGTTGAAAGATATTTATACTTTGTAACATTGATTCCCGCAGCATCGGCTGTGGCCGGGCTTTCTCCGACAGCCCTCAGGTTAAGGCCTGTCCTTGTTTTTGAAATAAAAATGGAAGCAGCTATGGCAACCACAATTGCAAAATAAGCAAGGAAGCTGTATGAAAGGAAAATATCACCAAACCATCCCAGATCCTTTGCAAAAGGCAGCTTTGCCGTGAAAAGCTGACTTGTTTTTGAAAGAGCGATGGAAGGAACATCTGCTCCTGAAAGCTTGATAAGTGATCCTCCGTAGAAGTTTCCGAAGCCAACGCCGAAAGTTGTCATTGCAAGACCTGTTACATTCTGGTTTGCCCTTAAAGAAACAGTAAGGAAGCAGTACAGAAGACCCATAAGGAGTGAACCAAGCAGGCAGCACAGAACAGGTATGAGTATTCCAAAGAACGGAACAACATTTTCCGGGCCAACTGAAGTCTCATACTTGAATGCACCTATAACTCCGCAGATACCGCCAACGTACATGATGCCGGCAGTACCGAGGTTAAGATTGCCGCTTTTTTCAGTGATTGTTTCACCAACACTGCCGTACATAAGCGGAATGCCCTGTGTAACGGCACGCGGAATAAATTTAAGCAGGAAGCCAAACATTTATGCCACCTCCTTTTTGGATTTTCTGAAGTTTACATTGTAGTTGAGGAAAAATTCAGCTCCGAGTATGAAGAACAGAATAATTCCCGTAACAATAGCTCCGAATGAAGAATTCAGTCCGTAAATTGTGGTAATTTCCGTAGCACCCCTGTCGAGGAATACAAGAAGGAATGTCGTAAGGATCATGAAGAACGGATTGAATTTTGCAAGCCATGCAACCATAACTCCGGTAAAACCTCTTCCGTCAACAAGAGTGGTCGTAAGTGTATGATCTGAACCGCCTACCAGAAGAAGTCCCGCAATACCGCAGAGAGCTCCCGAAAGTATCATAGTTCTGATGATGACCTTGTCGACCTTGATTCCGACGTATCTTGCCGTAGGCTCGGATTCACCTACAACAGACAGCTCATAACCGTGTTTTGAATACTTCATATAAATAAACATTACAACAGTAAGCACAACAACGATCAGTACATTAAGAAGGTACTTCTGGCCTCCTATCTGAGGGAACCATCCGGCTTCAGTGTTCTGGTTGATGATACCAATCTTGCCGGCACCTTTCGGAACCTCCCAGACGATTACAAAGAATGCAACCAGCTGAATTGCAACATAGTTCATCATAAGAGTAAACAGCGTTTCATTTGTATTAAACCTTGCCTTGAAGAAAGCAGGAATGAGCGCCCAGATGATACCACCGGCAAGCGATGCAAAAAGCATTACGATAAGAAGCAGCCAGTTTGGTATTTTCCCTCCGAGGAGTATCATTGATGCTGCAGCGCCAAGAGCGCCTATAAGAGCCTGTCCGTCACCGCCGAGGTTCCAGAACCTCATCTTGAATGCCGGTGCCAGAGCAAGTGAAATACAAAGAAGAATGGCCATATTCTGAAACAGCATCCATATTCTTCTTGATGTACCGAATACACCGTCAATCCAGGATCCGTAAACAGCTATAGGATTGAGTCCCGTTGTCAGAGATGTGATAATTCCGCACAGAATCAGGGCCAGCACAATTGAAATCAGCCTGATTGCCCATGCTTTGTACCATACAATATCTTTTTTCCTGGTTATGTGAAAAAGAGGTTCCTTAGCGTTCATTCTCTTCTCCTCCTTCCAGCTTTGTCATCATAAGGCCGATGTCGTTCTTGTTTGCATCCCTGCCGTCAATGATACCTGAAACCTTTCCGCCGCAGAGAACAAGTATCCTGTCGCAAAGTTCAACAAGGACATCCAGATCTTCACCGACATATATTACTGCAACACCAGACTCTTTTTGGGCATTGATAAGATCATAAATGGTATATGATGCATTGATGTCAAGTCCTCTGACGGCATATGCCGTGAGAAGAACTGAAGGTGCAGATGCTATTTCACGCCCGACAAGAACCTTCTGGACGTTTCCTCCCGAAAGCTTTCTTACCTCCGTTGTTATTCCCGGAGTGTTTACCTCAAGTTCTTCAACAACCTTTTCAGCCAGTGCATGAGGAGACTTTCTGTCAGTAAACATGCCTGTACCGTTTCTGAATGAACGGAGCATCATGTTGTCAGCAAGGTCCATATTGCCGACAAGTCCCATTCCGAGTCTGTCTCCAGGAACAAATGAAAGGGAAACGCCAAGCTCCCCAATCTTCTTAGGATCCTTGCCGATGAGTTCCTCTTCGGAACCGTCATCTTCAACATAACGGATCGAACCGCTGTCAACAGCCTGAAGACCTGCAATGGCCTCAAGAAGCTCTTTCTGGCCATTTCCGGCAATGCCGGCAATTCCCAGGACTTCACCGGTTCTGGCTTCAAAAGAAATATTATCAAGTTTTTTAACGCCTTCATGCGTTTTAACAGTAAGGTTTTCAACAATGATCCTGGTCTTAGGATCAACCGGATCCTTACGCTCTATATTAAGTTCAACCGAACGTCCTACCATTGCATCTGTAAGTTCCTGTACATTTGCCTCGGCAGTATTGACGTCACAGATATATTTTCCTTTTCTTAAAATTGCAACTCTGTCAGAAATCTCAAGAACCTCATTAAGCTTATGCGTAATGATGATAATTGATTTTCCGTCATTTTTCATGTTGCGGAGCACGTTGAAGAGTTTCTCAGTCTCCTGGGGAGTGAGAACAGCGGTAGGCTCGTCAAGGATAAGGATATCAGCACCTCTGTAAAGGACCTTGACAATTTCAACTGTCTGTTTCTGGGAAACGCTCATATCATAGATTTTCTGGTTAGGATCAACATCAAAACCGTACTTCTCGCATATAGAATTGATCTTTGCGGACGCTGCCTTTATATTGAACTTACCCTCCTCCTTAAGTCCGAGGATGATGTTCTCAGTTGCAGTAAGAACGTCAACCAGCTTAAAATGCTGATGGATCATTCCTATTCCGAGATCAAATGAATCTTTTGGTGATGTAATGCTGACCTTTTCTCCTCTTACAAAGATCTCGCCTTCATCAGGAAAATAGATTCCGGATATCATGTTCATAAGGGTTGTTTTGCCTGAACCGTTTTCCCCCAAAAGCGACAAAATCTCACCGGATCTTACTTCCAGTGAAACTCCTGAATTGGCAACAACATTACCAAATCTTTTCGTTATATTTTTCAGCTGCAGTACTGGAATATTCGTTTCCAAAATACTTCTCCTTTAAATAAATTAAAAAGCAAATTCGGGGAGACCCATATGGCCTCCCCGTATCAGTATCAATTATTAGAAAGCTGTGTCAAGCAGTGTGATTCCATCGATCTGAAGGTCGAAGTATGGAGCTGAACGATACTTGGATTCAGCAAAAGCACCATCTTCAATAACTTCTGTATCAGGTGTGTAAGCTTCATCAGTGTCTACATCTGCCTGATAGCTGTCAAGAGCCTTTCCGTCAACTGTAAATGTTGCTGTATCAAATACCTTTACAGAGCCGTCAAGAATACCTTTCTTAACTTCTTCGATCTTTTCAGCTGTGCCTTCTGCTGCAGCCTTCTCGTTAACGTCAGTAAGAACTACGCTGTTGCTTTCGATTGTTCCGGTGTAGTCGGTATCGATAGCTTCGCCGGCAGCAACCTGCTCGAAGCAGTACTTGAAGTAAGGAGCCCAGTTGATTCTTGAAGAAACGATGAATGTGTTAGGGCAGGCCTGTAATGTTGAGCCGTTATAAGAAACGTCAGGAACGCCTGCTGTTTCGCAAGCTGTAGGAGCACCCATTGAGTCAGCATGCTGGCTGATAAGTACGCAGCCGTCAGCTATAAGGGCCTGAGCACCTTCTTTTTCCTTTGTCTCATCATACCATGAGCCGGTAAATGTTACTTCCATTGTTACTTCCGGAACAATGCTCTTTGCTCCGAGATAGAATGATGTATAGCCTGAGATAACTTCTGCATATGTGAAAGCTCCGACATAACCCATCTTAGCTTCTTTTGCAGTGATCTTGCCTGCATCGATCATTTCCTGAAGTTTAAGTCCTGCAGCAACGCCTGCAAGGTAACGTCCTTCATAGATGCTTGCAAAAGCATTATGATAGTTGTCAAGCTTTTCAGTATGAGCCTTTGTACCTGTAGCGTGTGAGAACTGAACATCTGTATATTCCTTTGCAGCCTGGATCACGTAATCTTCATGTCCGAAACTGTCTGCGAATACGAAGTTGCATCCACGGTCAACCATGTTGCATGCTTCTTCATAGCATTCCTGTCCTTCAGGGATACCGGTTGTGATAAAGTAGGTCTCGCCTTCAACAAGGCCGAAATCTTCAGCAGCATCCTTGAAAGCGTTGATGAAGTTAAGGTCATAAGTTGAGTTTTCATCATGAAGAGCGATAAGTCCGGCAACAACCTTCTTTCCGCCTTCTTCCTTGCCGCCATTGTCTGAGCCGGCACCGCATGCAGCAAGAAGACCTGCTACAAGCAGAACTGAAAGTGCAAGACAAAGTACTTTCTTAATTGACTTCATTTTTGTTTCTCCTTTTAAGATACAATAATATTTTCAACGGCAGAGCCGTTATTAACTAATTTACGAAGGTAATCCTGCCTTCATCATCCATATCGGAAACCCTGGCAAGTGATTCAACACGTATGCCTTTATTTCTGATAATTTCTCCTCCGGCCTGAAAAGCTTTTTCAATTGCAATACCGGCGCCGACAATCTTAGCTCCGGCCTGATTGCAGATATCTATCATTCCTTCAAGAGCACAGCCGTTTGCCAGAAAATCGTCAATAAGAAGAACAGAATCCTCTGAAGTGAGAAACTGCTTTTCAACTACGATATCGTATGTATTTCCGTGTGTGTAGGAAGTAACGGTTGATGAATAAACATCATCTGAAAGATTTTTGCTTTTATTCTTCTTGCCGAAAAGAAGAGGCACTCCGAAAAGCTGCGCAACAGGGAAGCCTATGGCAATTCCGGATGTTTCGATGGTGAGGATCTTGGTTACATGCTCATCCTTAAAGAGCCGGTAAAATTCCTCACCAAGCCGGGAAAGGAAGGTGACATCCAGCTGGTGATTGAGAAAAGCCCCAACCTTAAGCACCTTTCCGGGATATACCCTGCCCTCTGCTATGATTTTGTCTTCCAATGCTTTCATACCGTAATACCTGCTTTGATATCCGATTGACAATGCATACAAATTCCCCCTAAAAAAATAAAAAAAATCAAACAAAAAGAACAGCTTGATTTTTAAACGGGTAGTCGCATCTTTGGCGATGCGGTAGAGACTTTTGGGCCACCATATCCAAAATTATACCAGCTCGTATGCAGTTGTCACAAAATATATACAATTTATATCAAAATAAACAACCATAGTCAATTGATTAAACAAGGG
>JAZUFV010000100.1:0-38848 GCA_045640845.1 Lachnospiraceae bacterium | reverse complement strand
GCCCGCTTGGCCTCCGACTTCACGCTGAACTGATGGCCATAAAGAAAGCCTGCAGGGCTGTGGGAGACTGGCGTCTTGACGAGGCTGAGATGTATGTGACGCTTGAACCGTGCCAGATGTGCTCAGGTGCCATAATCCAGTCAAGAATAAGGCATCTTTATATCGGTGCCATGAATCCGAAGGCCGGATGCGCGGGAAGCATAATCAACATTTTTGACGAGCCGCGCTTCAATCATCACGTTGAAGTGCATGAGGGCATTCTCTCTGATGAGTGTGCCGCTATGCTGAAAGAGTTTTTTGCAGCTCTCCGAAGCCATAAGATTTCTTGACTTAAGGAGAACGGCAACTTATAATATCCCAAGTTCAGGACTGAACTTTTGTCTGGTGCCACGGTCCGGTGCAACGGAAATCCACGAACCGTGTCAGGTCGGGAACGAAGCAGCACTAAGGGGAACCTTCTGTGTGACGCCGGGGTGCCGTGACATCAGACAAAGGCCCGGTCCTGAATCTCTTTTTCAGAGGGTTTTTACCCATTTTTCCAAACTCTAAATATTGATAATAAAGGGGCGATATGTTACTATATATGGTGACATTTTGTCTGATTTAATGTTTTTAAAATCAGGAGCGGAGAGCATGTCTTACAGGGCTTTGTACAGAAAATTCAGACCGCAGACATTTGACCGGGTCAAGGGCCAGGATCACGTTGTCCGCACTCTTAAAAACCAGATCCTGAACAACAGGATAGGGCATGCTTATCTTTTTACCGGAACAAGGGGAACCGGAAAAACAAGCGTGGCAAAACTTTTTGCCAGAGCCATAAACTGTCTTTCACCGGTTGACGGCGAGCCTTGCAACTGCTGCGAGAACTGCCGTGCCGTGGCAGCGGATTCCTTTATGGATATCGTGGAGATAGATGCTGCTTCAAACACAGGTGTTGATGATATCCGCCGCATTATAGATGAAGTGCGATACACGCCGGCAAAGGGCAGATATAAGGTCTATATCATAGATGAGGCGCACATGCTCACAAATTCCGCATTTAATGCGTTCCTCAAGACCTTGGAGGAACCGCCTGAGTATGCGGTATTCATTCTGGCAACGACCGAGCCGCACAAGCTCCCGATAACCATACTTTCACGCTGCCAGAGATATGATTTCCACCGCATCAGCGATGCGGAGATTGCCGGAAATCTTAAAGAGATAACAAATGACGAGGGCGTTGAGGCTGAAGACAAAGCCCTCAGTTACATAGCAAAAGTGGGCGACGGCTCAATGCGTGATTCCATAAGCCTGCTTGATAAATGCATCACCTTCAATCTGGGTGAGAAGCTTACATACGAAAACGTCCTTCAGACACTGGGAGCTGTTGACACGGAAGTCTTTTCAAAGCTTTTCAGGTCTGTATACGGAGGGGATGCGGCAAGTGCCCTTAAGATCCTTGACGGAATAATAAGCGAGGGAAAGGACATCAGCCAGTTCATAAATAACTTCGTCTGGTATCTGAGAAACCTTCTGTTTGCCGGATTTGAAACCGGGGAAGGCAGTGAGTTCCTGGGAATTTCGGAAGAAAATCTTAAGCTTTTAAAGGACGACGCAAAGAATGCCGATGCCGAGGTCATCATGCGCTACATCAGGATCCTTTCCAGGCTTATTGATGATATCAGGTACTCAGCTTCAAAGCAGATTCTTTCAGAGGTGGCATTCATAAAACTGGCAAGGCCTGAGATGGAATCTGATGTTTCATCGCTGGCAGACAGGATAAGAAGGCTTGAGGCAGGAAAACCTGCACAGGTAATGCCTGCACCGGCTCCGGTAAATGAAGCTCCGGCGCCAAAGGCTCAGCCTGCTCCTGAAATAATGCCTGAAAGCCGGCCTCAGCCTGCAGCCGAAAAAGTTCCTGCTCCGGCTCAGGTACAGGCAGCCGCTGCACCTGGCTTTACAAAGAACGGTTCGCTTGTGGCAGAAAGCTGGAATGACATAATCTCTGCCATTGACTCTCCGATGCTCAGAATTGCAATGAAAAAAGCAGGCATTGAAGAGGAAACCGAAGAAGGGATCACAATAGGCGCGGCAGCCGGGTCAACACTTGAACGCATAAAAGCCGGCGCGCCGGAGATAGAAGCGGCAATAAAGAAGGTAACGGGACTTTCACTTCATGTTGCGGCAAGAGAGCCGAAGGCTTTTGCAGCAGCAGAAAATGCTTTTCCCGAAGATCTTTTAAAGAATATTAATTTCAACATAGGAACGGAGGATAAATAATTGGCTAAAGGATACGGCGGCAGAGGCGGTTTCGGCGGAGGAATGCCGGGAAACATGAACAATCTGCTTAAACAGGCACAGAAAATGCAGCGTCAGATGGAAGAGACACAGGCTGCCCTTGAGGAAGAAAGCGTTACAGCAAGCGCAGGCGGCGGTGCCGTTCAGGTTACTGTTTCAGGAAAGAAGCAGGTTACAGAAGTTAAGATCAGCAAAGACGTTGTGGATCCGGAAGATGTTGAAATGCTTGAAGATCTTGTCATGGCAGCAGTGAATGAAGCACTGACAAACATGGAAGCCCTTTCTGAGGCAAGAATGTCCCAGATCACCGGAGGAGCAGGCGGCGGATTAAATGGACTATTTTAGCAGTCATATATCAAACCTTATCGGCGAACTTTCAACTCTCCCGGGAATAGGCCCGAAGACGGCAGCCAGGCTTGCTTTCCATATAATAGACATGCCTGAAGAAAACGTAAGGTCGCTTGCAGATGCCCTGGTTGATGCAAAGGAAAACATCCATTTCTGCAAGACATGCTTTGCCCTGACGGATGAGGAGGAATGCCCCATCTGCAGAAGTAAAAACAGGGATCACAGCACCATTATGGTGGTTGAGACCACGCGTGACATGGCCGCTTACGAAAAGACCGGAAAGTACGAGGGCGTTTACCATGTGCTGGGCGGAGCCATTTCACCGATGCTGGGCATAGGACCGGAAGACATTAAGCTGAAAGAACTTATTGAACGCTTAAGGGGAGACGTAAATGAAGTCATTATTGCCACCAACTCCAGCCTTGAAGGTGAGACAACGGCAATGTACATAAGCAAGCATATAAAGCTTGCGGGAATAAAGGTCAGCAGGATTGCAAGCGGCGTTCCTGTGGGCGGTGACCTGGAATGCATAGACGAAGTAACATTACTAAGAGCACTTGACGGAAGAGTGGAGATGTAAGTATGGACAAACAGGAATACAGAGAGTTTCTTGAAGAGATCAAAACCGGATACGAAGCAGGCGATTACGACCGCGTTGTTATGTATGCGGATGAAATAGATGTAAACAAGATAAAAGAGCCGAGGATCCTTGAACTGATCTCCGACTCATATATCCGCAAAGGAAATTACAATGCCGCAAGAGATGCCCTGTTTGCTGCTTATCAGAAGGCAGGCTCCGGCAGGCAGATAGTTTATAAGCTCAGCGAGCTCTCTATCGCTGTGGGAGATCTTGACAGCGCAGTTGAATTCTATGAGGACTATTGCAAACTGGCAAAGGGCGACAGCAAGAGATATATCCTGAAATATGAGATCGGCAAGGCCGGCGGAGTTCCGAAGTCAGAACTCATAAAGGTGCTTGAAGCATATCTTTCACATGAAAAGGACGAAAAATGGCAGTACGAACTGGCAAGGCTTTACCATGAGACAGGCCAGGATGCAAAGTGCGTTGCATGCTGCGATGATATTTATCTGTGGTATGCCGGCGGCGAATATGTGAAGAAAGCCCTTGAGCTTAAATTCAGTCATGCTGCATTGTCACCGGAACAGCAGGCCAGCTATGAAGAAATGATGAGCGCTTATATGCATCCTTATGCAGCAGCTGCTGAAGAGCCGGAAGAGGCTTATGAAGAAGAGCCTGCAGAAGAGGAAGCACCAAAGGCTTTGAAAAATGAGGAAGCTTCCGCTGAGGAGACACGCGTTATCCCTATAAGAGAGCTTCTTGATGAACTTGAAGGCCTTGAAACAAAAGCAGAAATAGAGGCATACACCGAGGAGCTTGCAGAGGAATTCCTTCCATCGGAAGATCCTGACATTGAACAGCCGGATACAGAAGCAGAAGAGATTCCTGAAGAGGAGGCAGAAGAAGTTCCTGAGGCAGCAGGGGATGAATATAAACCGGAGACGATCACGATGGATCAGCTCCGTACGATGATCCGCGAAGGAAATAAAAACAAGGCATCTGCCGGAGTATTCTTTAAGATGGAAGAAGTTACGGCAGAAGACATTGCAGAAGAAGAAGCATTAAAAGCAGCCCGCGAGGTTGAAAGAAAACTTGCAGAAGAGGCAGCAGCCCAGAAGGCTGAAGCTGAAGCAAGGAAGCTTGCAGAAGAAGAGACAGCACGCATCGCAGCCGCAGTGGCAGTAGTGGGAGATGCGGAAGAGGTTCCTGCACAGGAAGCCGCACCGGAAGAAGGCATGATAGATACTTCAAAGCTTTTTGATGAGGCAGATGAGGAACTTGGCGGAGAGACAAGAGTGATCAGCAGAGCCGAGCTTTTTGCAAGGCTTAACGGACTTGAAAACGGAACTCAGCCTTCACAGCCTACCCAGGCATTCCCTAAGCAGAACGACAGCGTATTTGCCAGCCGCCCTGCTGTAATTGAAAGGGAAAGAACCCCTCAGGAAGAACTCAGTGCAGCCATCGCCGGAATTATGAATGATGCAGATGCTCTTATTGAAGAGACGGTGGAAAGCGAAGGAAAGCTTGTCCCTGTAGGTTATTCGGATGCAGGAAAAATAGGATCGTCAACGGCACTGATCTCTGCCCATGCAGCATTTGTTTCAAAACCGGAACTTAAGAAATTCAAAACAGAGGGTCTCAGCCGTGAGGTACAGGAGCTTCTGGGCATCCAGCCGCCGAGAATTCTTGAAAACGTTGATATTTCATACATGTCACTTGCCAGAGATGAAGACGGACAGCTGGGACTCAGGCTTGATGTTCCTGTTCAGGAAGATGATGAGAATATTGAAGGTCAGATGTCATTCTTTGATCTTGGCGGGCAGAATGAAAAGAAGGAAGCAGCTCCTGAAATCACAGACGTTGCAGTCGAGCGTCTCCGCCAGATCCAGGAGGCAGTCAATATTGATTCAGAGGTTGTGCTCCCTTATGACATGGAAGACCCTTACTTTGATGATATAGAAGTGGTTGATACCGACAGCGTATCAGCAACCACAGCCATTCCGAAGGAGGTCATTGCTGCGGCACTTGCAGGCGGGGCTGTCGGTGCAGCTGAGGAAATAAAGACAGAAGCTGAAGAAACAGAACTGCCGGAAGCAGAAGAAACCGGACTGACTGAAAAAGAGCTTCCTGAGGTTGATGAAGAGCTGGACGTAGTGCTTGGCGGCGAGGAAGCTGAAGAGGAACCTTCGGAGGAAGAAGAACCTACAGAGGAAGAAACTTCAGCGGAAGAAGCTTCAGCGGAAGAAGAGCCTGCTGAGGAGGCAGCTTCCGAAGAAACTGAAGAAACACCGGCAGAAGATGAAGAACCTTCGGAGGAGCCGGAAGAACCTTCCGAGGCAGAAAAGGCGATCGCAAAATTTGATGAAGACTACAGCCCTGAGGAACTTGATGATGACGAACTTCAGAAATTTGATGAGTTTGAATCTTCTCTTGTTTCAATGATGACTGATGAGGAATCCGAAAACACAGAAGACGCCGAAGCTGATGAGCTTGAAACGGAGCTTAAAACCGCTGACGATGATTATGCTGAGTACGATAATGATGAAGAGACATTCAGCCTTGATGTTGATCTTGCGGCAGCAAAACAGTATTCAGATCCGACAGGATATGTAATGCCTGATGAAATCCGTGATGAAATGAGCGAATTCCTGCTCATAGAAGGAATGGAAAGTGCAATAACAGGCGCGATCGCAAATATTGTAAACGCAAAGAAATCCGGAGACAGGACGGGCGGAAACCTTGTTATCACAGGTGATACAAAGAGCGGAAAGACATATCTTTCAATAGCCCTGATCAAAGCCGTTGCCCAGGAACTTCAGGAAGGAAACGGAAGGGTTGCCAAGATCCAGGCCGAGACACTGAACGGAAAGAGCATGGAGCGCGTGTTTGAAAAAGTCCGGGGCTGCGATCTCATAATCGAAGGAGTCGGAAACTTTGAAGATTATACCATCAGAGATCTTACAGAAATCCTTGATGAAGGCATAAGTGACGGCATGGTAGTTCTTGAAGGAAACCAGCTTGCTGTTGAGAATATTTTCAGCAATTTCCCTGAGCTTGCAAAGCACTTTACCAACAGGATTGATATCAATGAGCTCAGCATAGTACAGTGGGCTGATATTGCCATCAACTATGCTCAGCAGAAGGGATATGTTCTTGATGACATGGCAAAGCTTGCCCTTCATGCAAAGATCGATGAGATCAATGTTCCTACATCAAGGCTCGGCTATGACAACATTCTGGATATAATGGACAATGCGATGGCCCGTGCTGACAAGAGAAACGTGGGAAGGCTCTTTGCGGCATTCAAAAAGAAGAACGATGAGATAAAAGAAATCATCGAGTCAGATATAAGATAAAAAATAAGGGAATTATCTGGAGTTTTCAGACTGCTCGCGGCGAAGTTCTGCGAGCAGTTTTATATATGCAGCCATATAAACAATAAAGGCAAGCAGCATGAATGCACCGGATACGCCCACAAGTATGCAGTCAAGAGGAGGCACCATCTCCACTCCGAAGAGAGGCAGAAGGATGAAGAGGAGCATTACGCCGTAGAGAATGACGGTACAGATTTTGCCGCACCACATTGCTCCGCCGATATTTTTATTGTGCGCAAAGAGATAACTGCTGAAGCAAAGAGAGATGATCTCCTTAAGCGCATATATAATAAGTAATATAAGGATTATCCTGTACTTAACAACAACGCAGAACATCATGGCAAACTGCATTGCCTTGTCTGCGATTGGGTCGAGGATCTTTCCGAGGTCAGTAACCTGATTGAATTTTCTGGCTACCATTCCGTCAAAAACATCTGTGAGGGCTGAGAGAGCAACCAGTGCAAGAGCCCACAGATAATCGCCCACATTTTTTGCATTTAAATACACAATGCAAAAAGCAGGAACCAGAAGGATCCTGAAATAAGACATGATATTAGGTATTGTAAAAATGTCTTTTTTACTGAAGTGCATGATGCAAGTATATTTCATCAAAATAAAAAAGTCAAATTGGCTGAAAAACCCCCAAAAAATGCCGATTATTCAACGTTTTTCGTTGACAAAAAGGCTGTTTTAGGTTATAAATAATCCATAATCCTTTTACAGACAAAGGTAATTATAATTTTTAGGAGGAACACGATGAATAAAGTTGAATTAGTTGCTGAAATGGCTAAAAAGGCTGGCATTAGCCAGAAGGACGCAGGCGCAGCTCTTAAGGCTTTCACAGAAGCAGTTCAGGCAGAACTTAAAAAGGGTGGCAAGGTTCAGTTAGTAGGCTTTGGTACATTCGAAGTTTCTAAGAGAGCAGCTCGTCAGGGAAGAAATCCTCAGACTGGTGCTACAATGAAAATCAAAGCTTCAAAGGCTCCTAAGTTCAAAGCCGGAAAAGCTTTCAAGGATGCTCTTAACTAATTAACGGTATCATAAAAAGCGCCCTGCTCGTCAGGGCGCTTTTTTAATTTGACTACCCCCGTCAAAAGCCGTAAAATAATACTGGTGGATTTTATGAGAATAGATAAGTTTTTAAAAGTTTCAAGACTGATAAAAAGAAGAACCGTGGCAAATGATGCTGCGGATGCCGGAAGGATAAGCGTTAACGGCAAAGTTGTGAAAGCTTCCTATGATGTTAAGATAGGTGATGTCATAGAGATTGCTTTCGGCGAAAAGACCGTTAAGGCAAAAGTTCTCAGCCTCGCAGAAACCCAGAAAAAAGAAGAGGCTGAAGGAATGTACGAAATACTTTGAAAAAGAAGACACGCAGTCCCAAAAAAATATTTTTCATCATCTTTATTCTTGTTGCTGTAATCCTGGCCTGCATTCTCGGAGTTACCCAATTTGTAAACCTGAACCGTAAGAATGCGGAGCTTCAGGCAAGGAAGGAACGCCTTGAACAGCTTATTGAAGACGAGCAGGCCCGCAGAAGCGAGCTGGAGGATGATGAAGATTATGTCCGGACACAAAAATATATAGAAGAGAAGGCAAAGTCCATCGGATATGTCTATCCCGATGAGATAATTTTCCGCAAAGATGAATAAGAGTTTTGAGCATCAGGTAATCAGGCAGATTGAAGCTTATAACATGATCAGACCGGGCGAGTGGGTAGTTGCCGGGGTTTCGGGCGGCAAGGATTCCGTCTGCCTTCTTTTTGTGCTTGATAAGCTCAGCCAGGAATGGGGCTTCAATCTGGAAGTGGTCCATGTTAACCACATGCTCAGGGGAAGCGATTCGGAAAGAGACAGAAGATTTGTGGAAAACCTCTGCCGCGAGATGAAAATTCCGTGCTCAGCTGTTGATATTGATGTGGCAGCCATTGCACTTAACGAAAAGATAAGCACAGAAGAAGCAGGCCGCAAGGTCCGCTATGAGACCTATAAAAAAGCTGTTAAGAAAATAAAATCACAGAACAGAGATGCCGTATGCAAGGTAGCGCTGGGACATCATATGGATGATAACGTTGAAACGATCCTCCTCAACCTTTCAAGAGGCAGCAGCCTGAACGGTATCACGGGAATGATGCCGGTAAGCGAGAGAAATGACCTTATCCTGATAAGGCCGCTTCTTTCCATAAGCAGGGAAGAGATTGAAAACTATGTTGAGGGAATCGGACTTCCGTATGTTGAAGATATTACCAACAGCAGCGATGACTATGCCCGCAACAAGATAAGGCTGAATGTCATTCCTGAGCTGGAAAAGGTGAACAGCCGCGTTTCAGAGCATATCAACGACCTTGCCGGAAGGCCCATCCAGATTCAGGAATATATGGAAAAACAGGTCAGGTTCGGCGTGGACAGCGTGGTGGATATCCGCGATGACAACCTTTCCATAAATGTTCTGAAAATGAAGGAGTTTGATCCTGCGATCAGGACCGGCATAGTACATTCCTGCATCGCAAAGATGGCCGGAACCATGAAGGATATCACACATGTGCATGTAAATGACGTCCTTTCACTGATGGACAAGCAGACCGGAAGGCAGATCGAGCTCCCGTACGGACTTATTGCTGCAAGAAGATATGAGAATATCAGGATAAGCAAGGCATCCGCATATGAGGCTCCGCATATGAGGGCTGACTATAACACCTCACCGATAAATATGAACCTGGGTGCCCATGTGACCATCTCGCTCAAGGACATCGAGCGGGGAGGAAGGGAATTTCTGCTTGCCGACGGCGGCAGGATATCATTTAACATTGTCCCTGTTATTGAGCGGAACAGGGCAAAGCTGATGGAGAAAAATGTATATACCAAAGCATTTGACTGTGATACAATAAAGGGTACTTTGATTCTTGGCAGACCTGAACCGGATGATGAGATTAAATTCATCGGAGGAACCAAGACACTTAAGAAATTTTTTACGGACGAAAAGATCCCGTTTGAGATAAGAAATCAGCTTCTGGTGCTTAAGGATGTCAACAGCGTTCTGTGGGTGCTGGGTTACAGGATCGGAGAACCGTATAAAATAACCGAGCGTACGGTAAGGGCGCTCGTGGTTTCAGTAATCGGAGGAAATGATGAGCAGCATTGAGGTTCTTATTGAAGAAAAAGATGTCCGGGAACGTATTAAGGAAATGGCCGATGTTCTCAGTGAAAAATACAAAGACGGGGATGTTCTCCTCATCGGGATTCTGAACGGAAGCATATTTTTTCTCAGCGCACTTGCGCAGGAGATGTCAATCCCTATAGAGGTAGACATGATGAAGGCATCAAGTTACGGTGCAGGTACGGAATCAAACGGAAATGTCATCATCACGAAAGATCTTGACAGACCGGTTAAAAATAAAAACGTAATTATTGTTGAAGACATCGTCGATACAGGCCGCACACTCAAACTGGTAACAGAGATGATCAGAGAACAGGAACCGGCAAGCGTGGAAGTTGTTGCCCTTCTGGATAAGCCTGACAGACGTGTGGTGGATTTCTCGGCGGATTATACAGGTTTTACAATTCCTGATGCGTTCGTTGTAGGCTGGGGACTTGATTATGACCAGAAATACAGGGACCTTAATTTCGTCGGAGTATATAAAGAGTAAACGAAAGGCAAAGTATGAATAATAACAAAAGCGGAAACGGATTCAAAGGGATCTTCATATATGTGATAATCATTCTGGCAGTGTTTGCGGTGATTTTCCTGCTTACAAACACCTCAAAGGTTGATGATGATTATACATATAATGAATTCCGCAGCGACCTCCAGTCAGGCGCTGTTAAAGAGATTGAGATAAGCCAGAACAGTGAGGTTCCTACAGGTGCTCTTAAGATCACCTTCAAGGATTCCACAAGCAAGGTTCTGTATGTTGAAAATCTTTCCGAAATGACAAAGGAACTGAAGGAACTCGGCGTTGAATACAGGATGAGCGATGTTGTAAGGGAAAGCTTCTTTATGGCAACCATCCTGCCGATGATCGTGATGCTTATCCTTATGTTCATATTCTTTACGATCATAGCAAACCGCCAGGGCGGCGGCGGAAATGTGATGAGCTTCGGAAAGAGCCGCGCAAAAGCAACGGATGCAAAAGACAACAAGACCACATTCCAGGATGTTGCAGGTCTTCATGAAGAAAGAGCCGAGCTTGAGGAAGTGGTTTCATTCCTTAAGAATCCGGGACAGTATACAAGAGTCGGTGCGCGTATTCCGAAAGGCATACTTCTTGTAGGCCCTCCGGGAACAGGTAAAACTCTTCTTGCAAGAGCTGTATCCGGCGAGGCGGGAGTTCCTTTCTTCCACATCTCAGGTTCGGATTTTGTTGAGATGTTTGTCGGCGTGGGTGCATCACGTGTACGTGATCTGTTTGCAGATGCAAAGAAAAATGCACCTTGCATGATCTTCATAGATGAGATTGATGCAGTGGCAAGGCGCAGAGGCTCAGGTCTTGGCGGAGGCCATGATGAAAGAGAACAGACCCTTAACCAGATCCTTGTTGAAATGGACGCCTTTGGGGTAAACGAGGGAATCATAGTAATGGCAGCAACAAACCGTGTGGACATTCTTGATCCTGCAATCCTTCGTCCGGGACGTTTTGACAGAAAGGTATTTGTCGGCAAACCTGATGTGAGAGGCCGTGAGGAAATCCTTAAGGTTCACGCACGCAACAAGCCTCTGGCTGAAGATGTTGACCTTGAAGTTACTGCAAGGACCACAGTCGGTTTTTCAGGTGCAGATCTTGAAAACCTTCTGAACGAAGCAGCCATCGGCGCAGCAAGCGCTGGCCGTGCATATATCAAACAGGCCGATATTGAAAAAGCCTTCATCAAGGTTGGCGTCGGCGAAGAAAAGAAGAGCCGTGTTGTTTCTGAAAAAGAAAGACGGATCACCGCATATCACGAGAGCGGACATGCCATCCTCTTCCATCTTCTTCCGGAAGTCGGTCCTGTACATATGGTTTCCATCATCCCTACGGGAATGGCAGGCGGGTATACGATGCCTCTTCCTGAAAAAGATGAATTGTTCAATTCAAAGGAAAAGATGCTTGAGAATATCAAGGTTTCCTTTGGCGGACGTATTGCGGAAGAGCTTATTTTTAACGATATCACAACAGGCGCAAGCCAGGATATCAAGCAGGCAACCGAGATTGCGCGCTCAATGGTTACGCGTTACGGCATGAGCGAAAAGCTTGGTCCTATTGATTATTCTTCATCTGACAGCGAGGAAGTATTCATAGGACGTGACTGGGGACAGGCAAAGCCATATTCGGAAGCTGTTGCAGCTGAGATTGATGCGGAAGTCAGGGAAATCATGGATCGCTGCTATAAGGAAGCAAAAGAGCTTGTTATCGCCAACAGGAATGTCCTTGAAAACTGTGCAGAGCTTCTTCTCAAGAAAGAAAAGATCATGCGCGAGGAGTTTGAAGCACTCTTTGAAGTGCCGGCAGTTCCAAGCGGTGAAGTTATTCCGGAACTCTGATCCTGAATTCAGAAAGATATCATTAACAAGGGGTCGTCGCTTAGTGCGGCGACCCCTTTTAGTGTGCGGCACCGTAGGGGCGAACTGTGTTCGCCCGGAACTCACGCATCACATCGTAGGGGCGAACTGTGTTCGCCCGTGTGCGATTTTTAATGTGATGGGGCTATGCCTCAAACAGGGATTTCAGCGGGTATTTTCGGTGATGGAAAAAGAGGTAGATGAGAACTGAAATAAATATGACCAGGCTGATCCACTGGGAGGTGGAGAAAGGCCCCCATATTTTACGGATGGCATCGCCTCTTAAATACTCATCGGCAAAACGAATAACGCTGTATATGAGAAGATAGATTGAAGTAAGTGAGTAACGGTCTTTTGTTTTTTTATAAAGGATAATAAGAAAAATGAAGATCAGAAGTTCCAGTAAAGCCTCAAGGAGCTGCACCGGAAATCTCGGGAAAAGGGCGATGTCATCATTTGCACCCGCAACAATGTGAGATTCGTTATAGTGAAGGGCAAGAGGCCCGTGATATTCAATTCCGTAGCAGCAGCCGTTCAGTGCGCAGCCGATTCTGCCAAAACAGTGGAAAAGCGGAAAAACGACGGTTGCGTGATTGAGTTCCGGATGAGACCAGAACTTGTAGACCTTGCAGAAAATGAGGACGCCTGCATATGCTCCCAGAAGTCCGCCGTAAAATACAAGGCCTGACGCACCGTAGCCAAAGGCAACCAGAAAGTCCTGAAGTGAGTGGATGCTGCCGGAGTAGCGGGCTATCCAGTCAGGAAGACCTACTATAAAGAAAAGCAGGTGAGCTCCGATGAGGAGTCCCGCAACAGCAAAGACAAACATGCAGAAAAGCTGCCATCCGCCAAGTTCACGCTTCTTTCCGAGACGAAAATAAACAAACAGGGTTACAAGTATCCCTATTAATGCGGCAAGCGTATAATAACCGATGGAATCTCTGATAAAGTCAAGCATTTGCGGCAGCAGCAAGTTTGTTGATAATTCCGATGATGATACCTAATACAAGGCAGCCGATACCGACTCCCAGACCTATGGCAGAAAGGATCTTGCCTATCTTCGGGAATATGCCGTCATCAGCTTTTTTTGCTCTGTCTGAAAATTTCATTCCGAAGATGCCTGCAAGAAGGCCGATAAGGCCGCAGATACCGAATGTTTCAAGACCGTTGGCGGAAATGATGATACTGAGTGCGCCGATGATGAGAGAAATCATTCCCGGTCCGAAAGAAAAATCCAGAGGTTTTTTTGCAGGTTCCGTTTCCTCTTCGTCATAATATTCCTCAGGAACCTCTTCAAAATTTTCTGCGGATTCAGCCTCTGCAAATGCATCGGCAGCTTCCGGATCAGCCTCTAGATACTGAAGAAGATCATTATCTTCATATGCCTTTTCATCAAATCCCATGACCACACCAAATCCTTGTAATTGTTGCTCTATTTTAGCATGTATATGTTATAATTTACAACATGGAAACCTTAATTTGCAAACCGAATCAGGCTGCGTTTGAGCAAGCCGGAAAGATACTTAAAGAAGGCGGGATAGTGGCCTTCCCTACTGATACAGTTTACGGGCTGGGGGCAATCTTCACAGACGAGGATGCCGTCAGAAAAATTTTTGCTGCAAAAGGCAGGGATGAAGGGAAGCCGCTCAGCATACTGGTAAGCGATATTTCGCAGGTGAGCATGCTTGCTAAAAAACTTCCGGACGGAGCTGAAAAGCTTATGAAGGCATTCTGGCCGGGTGCGCTTACTATCATAGTTGAAAAGAATGAAGCCGTTCCTGATATTGTAACGGCAGGCGGAAAAACCGTTGGCATACGCATGCCGGCCGATGAATCGGCAAGGGCTCTTATAGCATGTGCGGGAATGCCGCTTGCGGCACCGAGCGCGAACACCTCCGGAAAAAGAAGTTCCGCAACGGCAGAGGACGTTAAGGAAGATCTTTACGGAAAAATTGACATGATTATTGACGGCGGAGCCTGCAGCCTGGGAGTTGCCTCCACTGTCCTTGACATGAGCGGAGATGCAATAAAAATCCTGAGAGACGGAAATGTTACGAAATCTGAAATTGACATGGTTTTAGGTAAGAAATAAACAATAAGAAAAGGGATAAAAAAATGATAGCAATGGGAAGTGACCACGCCGGATATGAGCTTAAACTGGCATTAAAGAAACATCTGGAAGAAAGAGGATTTGAAACAAAGGATTTCGGAACATACTCCGATGCATCCTGCGATTATCCTGATTTTGCACATGCTGCCTGCAGTTCGGTATTATCAGGGGAAGCAGAAAAGGCAATTCTTGTCTGCGGAACAGGCATAGGCATGTCAATGGCAGCAAACAAGATGAAGGGAATCAGGGCAGCAGCCCTTTCTGACGAATTCTCTGCTCAGGCTACAAGGGAACATAACGATGCAAACGTTCTGTGCCTCGGCGCAAGAGTTCTTGATGAGGAAAAGGCAGTTAAACTGCTTGATATCTTTATGGATACTCCGTTTTCAAATGAAGAAAAACATATCAGGAGGATTGGAAAACTTGAGCAATAAGAGACTTGATTACATTAGCTGGAATGAGTATTTCATGGGTGTGGCCATGCTTGCCGCACAAAGGTCAAAAGATCCTTCAACCCAGGTCGGTGCCTGCATTGTAAGTGCAGACAACAAGATCCTGTCAATGGGATATAACGGACTTCCAATCGGATGTTCGGATGATGAGTTTCCATGGGAAAAAACAGACACTACCCCGGAACATAACAAGTATCTGTATTCCACACACAGTGAGCTGAATGCAATCCTGAACTATCGCGGCGGAAGTCTGGAAGGCACCACTCTTTATGTTACACTTTTTCCGTGCAATGAATGTGCGAAGGCGTGCATTCAGGCAGGAATAAAAAAGATAATTTATGCGTGCGATAAATACGCAGACACCGACGGTGTTATCGCATCCAAGAGGATGCTGGACGCAGCCGGAGTTGAGTACATAGCTTACGAGCCTACGGGACGTAAGGTCAGCTTGGAGCTTTAGGAGGAATCTTTAAAGATGGCACAGGAGACTATAAACAGCATCAGGGAAGCTGAATTAAAGGCCGGCCAATGCATAAAAGATGCTGAAGAAGAAGCACGCCGCATAGTTGAAAATGCGAAGGCTGAGGCACAGGCTTATGAAGCCGGGCTCATAAAGGAAGCTCAGGCAAAGGGACAGGCGGCACTTGACGAAGTCATGGCAGGACGCGAAGAAGCACTTGAGGGCGCCAGAAGAAGAGCCATGGCAGTTATGGCCCAGCATGAGTCTCATGTGGAGACCAACAGACCGGCAGCTGTAGAATTTGTCATATCCGAAATAACCGGATGACGTATTTGCATCAGGAGGTACGAAAATGGCATCGCTTGCCATGAAACGCATAACCATATGCGGCCTGAAAAATGAAAGAAAGAATATCCTGGAAGCCCTGCAGCGTCAAGGCTATATTGAAGTTCAGGATTTTACTCCGGAAGATGATGTATTTAAGAAGTCGCCGATGCCCATTTCAGGTGCGCAGTTTGAGCGGGGAATAAGGGAAGCGGAATCGGCGCTGGAGATTCTTACCCTCCTTGACGGCGAAAAGCCGGCCGGACTTCTTTCATCATTCAAGGGCCGTAAAGTTATAGAAAAGAAGCAGTATGACGGCTTTAAAAATGAATATCTTAAGGTTCAGAGTGCCGTAAGCGACATATTGAAAAAAAACAAGGAAATTGCCGAAAAGAAAGCTGAAATAATCAAGATATCCCAGCAGCTCCAGATACTTAAGCCATGGGAAAGTCTGGACATAGATATTAATTTCTCAGGAACGGAATCAACGTTTGCGGCCATAGGCGCACTTCCGAAGGAGTGGCATCAGGAAGATATATATACTTCCATCGCAAAAGAGACGGATGCGGATATTGACGTAAGCATCATAAGTGCCGACAAGGAACAGACCTGCATCATGGTGATCTCCAAAAAATGCGATGCAGCTTCCGTGACTCAGGCTTTAAGAAGCCTTGGATTTGCATATCCTTCAGTTGCTTCCCCGGGAATACCGGCGGAAGAAAAAGCCAGACTTGAGAAAAAGACAGAAACTTTAAATAAAGAGATAGAAGAACTGGAAAAAGGGATCCTTGCATATGACGGAATGAAAGATTCCATCAGGTTCTTAAGGGACTACCTGACCATAAGAGAGGAAAAGTATTCCGTTACCAGCTCACTTCCGCAGTCGGAGCATACATTTGTGCTGTGCGGATATACGCCGGCAAAATTTGTGCCGGAAGTGGAAAAACTTCTTTCAGAGTATGACACAACAGTAGATGTGGAAGATCCCGCTCCGGATGAGGAAACTCCGGTCCTGCTTTCCAACAACCCGTTTTCCGCCAGCGTGCAGGGAGTAGTCGAGGCGTATGCCCTTCCGCTTAAGGGAGAGATAGACCCGACCACCATAATATCCGTTTTCTATTTTATATTTTTCGGATTTATGCTTGCCGATGCGGCAATAGGAATCCTGATGGTCATTGCGACCGCAGTGCTTCTGCTTGTAAACAGGAACATGGAAAAAGGCCTCAGAAACAACGTGAAGCTTTTCCTGTTCGGCGGAATAATGACAACATTCTGGGGAATTATGTTCGGCAGCTACTTCGGAGATATGATTCCGGTAGTGACCAGGGAGTTCTTTGGAAATGAGATAATAGTGAAACCGCTGTGGCTTGATATGACAGCCAATCCGATGGCAGTGCTTGCACTTTCGCTGGGCTTTGGTGTCATTCACATATTTACGGGATTGTTTGCGGCAGGCTATCAGATGCTCAGGAAAAAAGATCTTGTCGGTTTCTTCTCGGATATAGTTTCATGGGTACTTATTTTAGGCGGTCTTATTGTGGAGTGCCTGTCAATGCCTATGATAATGGGTATCCTTTTCGGAGGAAGAGAGCCTTTCCTCAGCAGTCAGATAGGAACCTACGGATTGTACGCGGCGGGAGTCGGCGCCATAGTGGTAGTGATCATGGGCGGCAGAGAGTCCAAAAATCCGTTAAAAAGACTTCTCAAAGGTCTGTATGCGGTATACGGAGTCACCGGATACCTTTCCGATCTGCTTTCATATTCAAGGCTTCTTGCTCTTGGCCTGGCAACAGGCGTAATCAGTTCGGTTGCCAACATGATGGGAACCATGTTCGGTTCAGGCGTGGTCAGGGTAATAGTGTATATCCTGATATTCATTATCATCAATGCTGTAAACATAGGCATAAATGCGCTGGGCGCATATGTGCACACCAACAGGTTGCAATACGTGGAATTCTTCGGCAAGTTCTATGAGGGCGGAGCCAGGGCATTCCAGCCGTTCAGTATAAAAACAAAATATTATAAGTTTAAGGAGAACTGAAAAATGTCAATGATTGAATTCTTACAGGAAAACATGGGTACAATTTTCGCCCTGCTCGGAGCCGCACTTGCAGTTGCACTTGCAGGCTGCGGATCGGCAAAAGGTGTAGGTCTTGCCGGTGAAGCTGCTGCAGGAATAGTATCAGAAGATCCGGGAAAATTCGGTAAGGTTATGGTCCTTCAGCTCCTTCCGGGAACCCAGGGCATCTATGGACTGATCATAGGCTTCATCACACTTTCACAGACAGGTATCTTAGGAGAGTATGTGCCGATTTCAATCGCCAAGGGACTGGTATACTTCTGTGCATGCCTTCCTATTGCCATTGCAGGTTATTTTTCAGCTGTTGCCCAGGGAAAGACAGCTGCATCGGCTATCGGCCTTGTTGCAAAGAAACCGGATCAGTTCGGTAAAGCTATGATCTTCCCTATTATGGTTGAGACATATGCAATTCTGGCACTGCTTGTTTCCATCCTTGCAGTATCAGGAGCAGCAAGCGTAGCATTCTGATTAAGGAGTTTTGAAATGAGCGGACTTGATAAAATCATCGAACATATTGAGTCATCTGCCGCAAACAGTGCAGCTGAGCTGATAAGTGCTGCCGAAAAGGAAGCTGAAAAAATCATGGCCCAGGGAAAAGCGGCTGCCCATGAAAAAGAAGCTGCCGTAAATAAGCAGACGGAGGCCGATGTTATGGCTGCCAGAAAGCGTATTGAGGGAGAGGCCGAGCTTTTTGAAAAGAGATTTCTTCTTCAGGCTAAGCAGGACGTAGTACTTGAGGTGCTTGCCGAGGGCTATGAAAAGATTACAAACCTTCCGGATAAAGAATACTTTGACAATATCATAAAAATGGTTAAAAAGTATTCATCAGGCGCAGCCGGGGAGATAGTCTTCTGCGAGCGCGATAAAAAAAGACTTCCGAAAGACTTTGAAAAAAGGGTTAATGAAGCAGGCGGTGCCGGCTTAAGAATCAGCAGCGAAACCGCACAGATCAGCGGAGGTTTTATCCTGGATTACGGTGATATTGAAGAAAACTGCTCTTTTGAGGCACTTTTCGGATCACTTCGGGATAAGCTTCAGGATAAGATCGGTGAGATGTTATTTGAATAGCGGGAGAAAAAACAGATGAGCAAAACGCCCAAAGATAACGAATATTATGCTTTTGCGGTTGCCCGTGTGCGCGTTAAGGAAACAACTCTTCTTGATAGCCAGGCTTTGGAGGCGCTTTCGTCAATGGGAAGCGAGGCCGAATGCATCCAGTTCCTTCTTGAGCATGGATGGGGTCCGGCAGATGACGGAGTAAAAGCAGAGGTACTCCTGAAAACCGAAGCAGAAAAATGCTGGAAATTCGTAAGGGAAGTCCTTACGGAAGAACAGATGAAGTACTTTGATCTGTTTAAGATCAACAGAGATTTCCATAATCTGAAGGCTGCCGTAAAGGAAGCATATGTTCAAAAAAACGTTCCGGACATATACATGGAAAAAGGATCTGTGGACATAGACAAGCTTAAGGCCTGCGCTCTGGAAAACGATTTTTCCGGGCTTACACGTGAACTTAGAGACGCCGGAAGGGAAGCAAGGGAAATCCTTTATTCAACCGGAGATTCCCAGGTATGCGACTGCATTATAGACAGAGCGGCGCTTGAAGCAATGGCAAAGAGCGCTGTAGAAACCGGAAACAAGCTTCTTTCGGATTATGCGGAACTTAAGTGCGCATCGGCAGACATAAGCATCGCGGTAAGGGGTGCAAAGGCAGGTAAGGATGAAAAATTTCTTGAAAGGGCGCTTGCACCGTGCAGGACGCTGGATGTTGACCAGCTTAAAAGAGCAGCTGCACAGGGACCGGATCAGGTTTTTGAATACCTTGAGGGTTCGGTTTACGCAGACGCAGTTCCTATCATTAAAGAAGGCGGTGCAGGTTTTGACATCTGGTGCGACAATCGCATGACTGAGCTTATCAAGCCGCAGAAATACAATACGTTCACAGTGTCACCGGTGGTGGCATACGTAATTGCAAAAGAAACAGAGATCAAATCAGTAAGAATCATATTGACAGGAAAGATAAATCAGCTTCCACAGGAAAAAATACAGGAAAGGATAAGGAAGAGCTATGTATAAGATAGCGGTTCTGGGAGATAAAAGCAGCATATACGGATTCGCAACTCTCGGCCTTGAGACATTTCCTGTTGAAACCGATGAGGAAGCGGAAGCTGTGCTTAAAAAACTGGTATATCAGGATTATGCGATCATATATATAACCGAGGGCCTTTACCATCGGCTCTCTTATGAAATAGAAAAATTCCGTGAACAGCTCCTCCCGGCAATAGTTCCGATACCGGGTGCGACGGGCAATACCGGAGAGGGTTTGGAAAATGTTACAAAGCTTGTAATCCAGGCTGTCGGAACAAACATTTTTGATTAAGCAGAAAGGCATAGGTAACAGCTTATGAGCAAAGGTACAATAAAGAAAGTTGCAGGCCCTCTGGTCATAGCCAGCGGCATGCGTGACGCCAACATGTTTGACGTTGTGCGTGTAAGTGAGCAGAGACTTATAGGTGAGATCATAGAAATCCATGGAGATGAGGCATCAATCCAGGTCTATGAGGAGACTTCCGGTCTTGGACCGGGTGAACCGGTTGAGTCTACCGATGCCCCGCTGAGTGTTGACTTAGGACCCGGTCTTATAGGAAGCATTTTTGACGGAATACAGCGTCCGCTGGTGAAGATCATGAACCAGACCGGAAACAACCTGAAGAGGGGCGTTGAAGTTCCGGCTATCGACAGAGATAAAAAATGGATATTTGTTCCGACGGTTGAAGCCGGCTGCGAAGTTGCCGGCGGAGATATCATCGGAACAGTAAAAGAGACTCCTGTGGTCGAGCAGAGGATAATGGTTCCTAACGGAGTCAGGGGAAAGATTGCCGAGATAAAGAGAGGCGAATTTACCGTTGAAGAAACAGTGGCTGTCATTGAAACAGAAAGCGGAGAGAAAAAAGAAATTTCAATGCTTCAGAAATGGCCTGTACGTACCGGACGTCCGTACAAGGAAAAGCTGGCACCTACAAAGCCTCTTATTACAGGACAGCGTGTCATAGATGCACTCTTCCCTATTGCCAAAGGCGGTACCGCAGCAATTCCGGGACCTTTCGGTTCGGGAAAAACTGTTACACAGCATCAGCTTGCAAAATGGTCTGAGGCAGACATAGTTGTTTATATCGGCTGCGGCGAGCGCGGAAATGAAATGACAGATGTTCTTAATGAGTTCCCTGAGCTTAAAGACCCTAAGACAGGCTTCTCACTCATGGAAAGAACTGTTCTTATAGCAAATACATCTGATATGCCTGTTGCCGCACGTGAGGCTTCAATTTACGTAGGAATCACCATTGCGGAATACTTCAGGGATATGGGATATTCAGTAGCCCTTATGGCAGACTCCACATCACGCTGGGCAGAAGCTCTCCGTGAAATGTCAGGACGTCTTGAGGAAATGCCGGGCGAAGAAGGTTATCCTGCATACCTCGGCTCACGTCTGGCACAGTTCTATGAACGTGCAGGCCGTGTAATATCAAACGGACTCAATCCGAGAGAAGGTGCTCTTTCAGTAATAGGTGCGGTTTCACCTGCCGGCGGAGATATTTCCGAGCCTGTTGCACAGGCCACCCTGCGTATAGTTAAGGTATTCTGGGGACTGGATTCAAATCTGGCATATAAGTGACACTTCCCGGCCATCAACTGGCTGACAAGCTACTCTCTTTATGTAAATGAAATGGGCAGCTGGTTTGATGAAAATGCCGGCGGTCCGTGGATGGAATACAGGGCAAAGATGGTTAAGCTTCTCAGTGATGAGGCTGCTCTGGAGGAAATCGTTCAGCTGGTTGGCATGGATGCACTATCAGCACCTGACCGTCTGAAACTTGAGGCGGCAAGGTCAATCCGAGAGGACTTCCTGCATCAGAACTCATTCCATGAGATCGATACATACACAGAGCTTGACAAGCAGTTCTGCATGATGAAGCTGATAATAGATTTCTACGAGCTGTCACTTGAAGCAATCAGGAACGGTGCTTCAATCAGTGCTGTAACGGGACTTCCGGTCAGCGAACAGATTGGCCGTTTCAAGTATGTGCCTCATGAAATAATTCAGCACGAATATGAAAAAATAGATGAAGAGATGCGTAAAGAGATCTCCGCAATCAAATGTGAGGAGGACTAATCATGCCAAGAGAGTATAAGACAATTCAGGAGATAGCAGGTCCTCTGATGCTTGTCAGGGGAGTTGAAGGCGTAACCTACAACGAGCTTGGTGAGATAGAGCTTGCAAATGGAGACAAAAGACGCTGCAAGGTTCTGGAAATAGACGGAACGAATGCACTTGTCCAGCTGTTTGAAACCTCAACCGGTATCAACCCGAAAGACAGCAAGGTACGCTTTCTCGGACGTTCCATGGAACTGGGTGTTTCCGAAGATATGCTCGGACGTATATTTGACGGACTGGGCAGACCGATAGATGACGGCCCTGAAATCCTTCCGGAAAAGAGGATGAATGTTGAAGGCCTTCCGATGAACCCGGCAGCAAGAAGCTATCCTAATGAGTTCATTCAGACGGGTGTCTCATCCATAGACGGACTTAATACACTTGTCCGCGGACAGAAGCTGCCTATATTCTCAATGTCAGGTCTTCCTCATGCCGAATTTGCGGCTCAGATTGCCCGCCAGGCAAAGGTAAGAGGAACCGATGAACAGTTCGCCGTAGTTTTTGCGGCAATGGGAATTACTTTTGAGGAGGCAAACTACTTCAGGAGATCATTCACTGAGTCAGGTTCCATAGACAGAACGGTAATGTTTGTAAACCTTGCAAACGATCCTGCTGTAGAGCGAATAGCAACACCTAGAATGGCGCTTACGGCAGCAGAATATCTTGCATTCGAAAAAGATATGCATGTTCTGGTAATACTTACGGACATCACAAACTATGCCGACTCTCTGCGTGAGATTTCCGCAGCCCGCAAGGAAGTTCCGGGACGCCGCGGATATCCGGGATATATGTATACAGACCTTGCAACAATGTATGAAAGAGCCGGACGTCAGAGAGGAAAGAAGGGAAGCATTACTATGATTCCTATCCTTACAATGCCTGAAGATGACAAGACACATCCTATTCCTGACCTTACCGGATATATTACAGAGGGCCAGATCATACTCAGCCGTGAACTTTTCAGACAGGGCGTAAACCCTCCGGTTGATGTTCTTCCTTCTCTTTCACGTCTTAAGGATAAAGGTATCGGCGAAGGAAAGACACGTGCGGACCACGCAGATACAATGAACCAGCTGTTTGCTGCCTATGCACGCGGCAAGGAAGCTAAAGAGCTTATGATAGTGCTTGGCGAGGCTGCCCTTACGGATATGGACAAGCTCTATGCAAAGTTCTCTGATGAGTTTGAAAAGACTTATGTTTCACAGGGTTACGGCGCAAACAGAGATATTGAAGATACGCTGACTATAGGCTGGAATCTTCTCAAGATACTTCCTAGGGCAGAACTTAAGCGTATCAAAGACGAATATCTTGATAAGTACTATAACTAAAGGAGATCAGCAGTGGCTACCAAGAAACAGGTAAATCCAACCCGTATGGAGATGACCAGGCTCAAGAAAAAGCTGGCCACCGCCGTTAAAGGACATAAGCTTCTCAAAGACAAGAGAGATGAGCTGATGAGACAGTTCATGGATCTTGCCAGGGAAAATATGGAACTGCGCAAAAAGGTGGAAGAAGGGATTGCCGCAGCTAACAAGGATTTTATCCTTGCCAGGGCAGGAATGGATGATACGGTCATTAATTCAGCCTTTCTGGCTCCGCGTCAGAGCGTAAGCCTGGAAGCTTCATTCAAAAACATAATGAGTGTTGAAGTTCCGCAGTTTGAAACCAGAATGAAAACTGCCGATGAAAATGACATTTATTCATACGGATATGCTTTTACATCGGAGGATCTGGACGGAGCTGTTGCAAGCCTTGCGAAAGTCCTTCCGGATATGCTTAGACTTGCCGAGGTTGAAAAATCATGCCAGCTTATGGCGGCGGAAATAGAAAAGACCAGAAGACGCGTAAATGCTCTTGAGCATGTCATGATTCCTGAGACTCAGGCTTCCATAAAATATATCTCAATGAAGCTTGATGAAAATGAGAGAAGCTCACAGATACGTCTGATGAAAGTCAAAGACATGATGCTTGAAGAAAAGCATCATTATAAAGAAAGAATGTATAGTGAAGAGGTTGTTGAATAATGTTGATGCTGAAACTGGGAAGAAATGATTTGTGCTGGTGCGGAAGCGGCCTGAAATACAAAAAATGCCATGAGGCTTTTGATGACAGGATCAGACACTTTGAATGGGAAGGCGCGGAGGTTCCGAGTCAGGAGATACTTAAGAGTGCTGCAGATATTGAGGGAATAAAGGCCAGCGCAAAAATCAACATAGCAGTTCTGGATGAAGTGGGCAGGCAGATCTGTGCAGGAATGCCTACATCAAAGATAGATGATATTGTTAATCAGGTGACCTATGATATGGGCGGAATTCCGGCAGACCTTGGTTATGAAGGTTTTCCGAAGAGCGTCTGCACATCAATAAATGAGGTTATCTGTCACGGAATCCCAAGTGACGACGAGATACTTAAGGAAGGTGACATAGTAAACGTTGACTGCTCCACTATTTTCAACGGCTATTACTCGGATTCATCAAGAATGTTCTGCATCGGTGAAGTAAGCCCTGAAAAGAAGAAACTGGTCGATGTCACCAAAAAGTGTCTGGAACTTGGTCTTGAAAAAGTAATCCCATGGCATTTTCTGGGAGATGTGGGCGGAGTTATTAATGCGTATGCTCAGGAAAACGGGTTCCAGGTTGTGCGTGATATCGGCGGACACGGCTGTGGAAAGGAATTTCATGAAGAGCCGTGGGTGAGCCATGTTGCAGAGCCGGGAACAGAAATGCTGATGGTTCCGGGAATGGTATTCACCATTGAGCCGATGATAAACATGGGAACATACGAGTATACAATTGACAAGAAAAACGGCTGGACAGTCCGCACAAAAGACCTTCTTCCTTCAGCTCAGTGGGAAGTACAGGTGCTTGTCACCGAAACAGGCCACGAGGTACTCTGCTGGTAGTCGGTTTATATTGTCTGACTTGACTGAATAAAACTTAAATAAATAAACAAAACTTCCGGAAAATATTTCGGAAGTTTTATTTTGGGCGGAATTTCCATCTTCGATTGCTTTTACCGAATGGGATGGATAGAATGGAATCCTGTTTGGTATAATCTAAAAAGGGAAAGCACTCAGGAAAGGAAAGAAAATGTACTACAAACTGAAAAACCACGACATCCTGTACAATGATGAACAGCTGGGACCTTATCCGGATCATCTGCTGAAGAGAGTTGACCGCGTGACTAATATGCCTGAGGGCGCAGAGCCTCAGCGCAGGTTGCAGAGCGAGATTGTGGGCAACGCGGTAAAAGAAAAAGCAAAAAACGGCGGGTACAGCGACGCTGCAAATGCGCTCATCAGTAGTTTTGAGCCGCATAATGATGAAATAATTGCCGGGTCTTTTGCGGATTTCTTTGAGACAGTTATTCTTTCGATGCGCGACCATCAGGATGATCCGCTGCCGGACAAGGCACCTCTTCCGGATGACCCGATGGCCATAACCAGACATATAAAGAGCCTCTGCTACTTTATGGGCGCGGACGCCGTGGGTGTCTGTGAAGTTCCTGAATATGCAGTTTTCAAGGATGATCATAAGGAAGAACCATTTGAGAATACATATAAATATGCAATAGTATTTCTTAAGAGAAAAAGCCCTATGGCAATTACGGCTTCAAGCGGAAATGACAGTATTTACGATGCGTGTAGCCAGCAGATTTACCAGTTTATTTCCATATGGGCCCAGATTCTCATGAAGTATATAAGAAAACTGGGTTACGATGCACTTGCTTCAAATCCGAAAAACTACGTGACGGTAATGCCGGCCCTGATCCTGGCGGCAGGTCTTGGTGAATGCGGGAGAATGGGACTTGCAGTGAATCCATTCTTTGGAGCAAACTTCAACTCTGCCTGTGTATTGACAAATATTCCATTGGTTCCGGATAAGCCTATTGACTTTGGCCTTAAAAGCTACTGCGACCACTGCACCATCTGTGCCGATGTCTGCCCGGCAAATGCCATCAGCAAGGATAATGAGCAGGAACTGTACAACGGCTATTATAAATACAGGATGGATTATGAAAAGCATGCATTGAGGGCATTTCTGAATACAAGCGGCACTAAATGCGGTGCATGTACGATTATGTGCCCGTGGAACAGGCCTGAAAGCGCGCCGGAATATTTTAAGGACTGGGACGGTTCCATAGAAGAGCTTCACAGAAGAGCTGATGAGCGCGCAGATTATCTCCGTTCCCACAATTATATCTCAAAGGAGCAGGAGCATAACCAGTGGTGGTTCGACTTTATGTGGGATAAGGAGCAGGGTAAATATGTGATCCCTGACAATGCAAAATTTGAGATCCCTCCACAGGAATTTCCACCGGAAAAATAGAATCACAGTTGATTTCAAGGCGGCCATCCGGCCGCCTTTTTTATGTCAGGGTAAATGTTGATAAAAACGCCGGGCACACATCATATCATGGCTTCTTCTCATTGATCAAGCGGCTTGCGCGTCATAGACGCACGTCTTAACAGCCATCCTGTTTGGTCCTGGAGGAGAGAATCACCGCGGTCCAGGACCAAAGTGGCAAAGGGTTTGGTCCTGTAGAGGCATTTCAGGGGTGAATAGGACCAAAGAGCCACGAGGTTTGGTCCTGGAGGGGCACTTCAGGGGTATATAGGACCAAAGCAGCAAAGGGATTGGTCTTGGAGAGGCACTTCGGGGGTGAATAGGACCAAAGTGGCATATCAGTTAAAACTATTACAGGCTTCCATTGATGGAATATATAATCAGATAATCAACCGGGGGTCCCCGGTTGATTATATTTTGCGGAGGCTTCGGGCACTCGTCTCTTGTAGTAGGTTCCAAAAACTTGTATAATCATCTGCATGAGAAGAAAACGCCGCAATACTTATGAAATATATGCCAGGAAAAACTGGATCGCACGCAATAAGGTTCTGCTGATCTGTATTGCTTCTTTTATTGTTCTTGCAGCGGCGGCGGTTGTTCTTTATTTCACGGTCGTCAGGGAACCTGAGGAATATGTTGTCAAATACGAGGCAATGACTCCTCCTTCCCTTCCGACACTTACCATGAATTATAAAGGCCTTAAGGTGAATAAGCTTCATGGCTACACTCAGGAGATAGACGCCCATTACATCAGAAGAAATCTTTATTCCCTGGAAGATACTTATGAGATTCCTATTGAGGCAGAGCTTTACGGGACACAGGTGACCTCGGTCAATTTCAAGGTGCTTGATACAGAAAACAACAGTTTGGTCCAGAACGGCTCTGTTGACGAGTTTGATCAGAATAACGACAGACTGAACTGCACCCTTCAGATAGACAACCTTATTGAAGACGGAATTGAGTATGTTCTTGATGTCATCCTTCATGACAAAAAAGGCAGGGACATTCATTATTATACGAGGCTTAAAAAATCGGCTGAGACCGCGCTGGAAGCAGAGATAGGGAAAGCCCTTGAATTCAACGAAGCCACGTTCAACGGCGCGGATGATTCCGTTAAAGCTTATCTGGTAAGCCTTCTTGACACAAAGTGGTGGATAGATGATAACTCCGACCTTGGTGAAGTCAGCCTCTTCTCTTCACTTTCCAATGTGACGTGGGGTGCCATGAAGGTGACCAGGCTTGGCGTGCCGGAGATAGAAATTCTTGATATTGACGGCGAGATTGGCTACATCAGGCTGAACTTTACTGTTACCAGGGAGGAAAATTCAAAACCTGAATATTACCGTGCGTCAGAGTTTTACAGACTCAGAAGAAGCGGAGAAAAAATATATATCCTTAATTACGAGAGGACGGCTGACCAGGCATTTGATCCGGAGGCCGAGGAGGTTATTGCTGTAGATTCGGCAAAACTTGGAATCATCAGCTCACAGATAGTTGAAAGAAAATGCGATAAACAGGGAGCTTATTCGTGCTTTATAGCGGATGGTACACTCTGGGCCATGGACAGCGAAAAGAAGACCCTGAAAGAGATCTTCACATTCTCAACAGGCGTAAATGATGACAGGGGAAACTACGCCCAGCATGCCATGAAGATAATCAACGTGGATTCTGACGGCAGCATACAGTTTGTTGTATACGGATACATGAACGCCGGCCTTCATGAAGGCAAGGTTGGTATCGGAATGTACACCTATCATGCAGACACGCAGATAGTTGAAGAGGAAATCTTTATTCCTTCAATTCTTCCGTACGAGATGCTGAAGACATCCATCGGAAATCTCTTCTACCTGAGCAGTACCGAAAACGCCCTTTATATTATGATGGATAAGTACCTTTACAGGCTGGACCTTGAAAAAGACAGGGCCGAGCTGGTAACGGGCGGACTTAACGGAGACAATTACGTGCTCCATACAAGCGGCAAGATCATTGCGTGGAACAATGAAGCCAGGGTTAATGATGCCGAGAGCATATCCGTGCTTAACATGGAAACCGGCAAACGCTATGAAGTTAAGGCTGATGCGGGGACTAGTATCAAAGTACTGGGGTTCCTTAATGAGGAACTGGTTTACGGAAAAGGAAAATCCGGAAACATCTATGAGGAACAGAGCGGAAAACAGTATCTCCTTATGACGGATATGTACGTGATCAATGACCGCCATCAGATCCTTGAGGAGGATAGTGCCGGAGACGGATATTTCATCGATTCCATAAACGAATACAACAGGGTTGTGCTTACCAAGGTGGTAAGCGCGGGCGATACTTACGAAGAGGCAGAGGACTTTACAATATTTGCCACGGAAGCTGAGGCTTATTCAACAAGCCTGGAATGCTTCACAACGTTTGAGGAGGCAAAAAAGACCGTCTTTTATGTAGGGTTCGCACAGAACACCACAACTGCCGGAGAACTTGCCATAAACAGAAGTGCGGTCGTAATGTTTACAGACGCAAAGACCATCGATGTTCAGGATATGCTTGAGTCAAATGAGAGCAGATATTACGTTTACGCCAAAGGCGAGGTAAAGGACATTGAGGAAAATGCGGCGCATGCAGTCAAACTTGCCTATGATGAGTGCGGAGTTGTGCTTAAGCAGGATGGTTCTCTTTTCTATAAGAGAGGCGTGTATCCGAGTTCGGTTGAGTTGTCATCCGTCACCATCAACAGGTCCATTGAGTGCATAAAAGCCGGTGAGATGATCAACGTGACGGGTATCACCCTTACACAGGCGATGTATTTTACAGGCAACAAAAAAGCTGTTTTCTGGGAGAAGGATGGCAAAACATACCTCTTCACAGGCTATGATTATAAAGACAACTTATTCATGTACGATATTGATGCGGGAACCGAGGAATACATACCTATGTATGATTTTGAGGATACCTTCCCGACAACGGGACATGTTTATGTGGTGGAGTAGAATATGAAATTCATATCATGGAATGTTAACGGAATAAGAGCGTGCGTGGGAAAAGGTTTTCTGGATTCCTTTAAAGAGCTTGATGCAGATGTTTTCTGCCTTCAGGAGACAAAACTTCAGGAAGGCCAGATTGAACTTGATCTTCCTGGTTACCATCAGTACTGGAATTATGCAGAAAAGAAGGGTTATTCGGGAACAGCAGTTTTCACAAAGAAAGAGCCTCTTTCAGTTGCATACGGAATGGGTATCGAAGAGCATGATCATGAAGGAAGGGTGATCACCCTGGAATTTGATGAGTTCTACTTTATTACCGTTTATGTTCCGAATTCAGGTGATGAGCTTAAGCGGCTGGATTACAGGATGACATGGGAGGATGATTTTCTTAAGTTTGTAAAAAAGCTGGAAGAAACCAAGCCTGTGATCTACTGCGGCGACCTCAATGTGGCCCATAATGAGATAGATATCAAGAACCCTAAAAGCAACAGGGGACATTCCGGTTTCACTGATGAGGAAAGAGCCAAAATGAGCACAGCCCTTGATTCCGGCCTGGTGGATACTTTCAGATATTTTTATCCTGATAAAGAGCAGGCATACTCCTGGTGGTCATACAGGTTCCATGCCAGAGAGAAAAACGCCGGATGGCGCATAGATTATTTCATTGTTTCTGAAAGTCTGAAGGATAAACTGCTGGGAGCAGCCATCCATCCGGAAATTTACGGAAGCGATCACTGCCCGGTAGAACTTACCGCTGAAGTTAAATGATGTGATTGATAAACCACATCTCCATTATGCCGTACATCTCGCGGATGGTAATGGAAGGGAAAAGCCACCAGAGCGTTGGCGCCGGAATTCCCGAAGGAGAGTCGAACCCCGCATTTTTTGCGTAGGCCAGGGCTCTGTAAATATGATAATCATTTGATATTATGACGGTCTGAGGATTCAGACCGTTTTCTTCAATAATGGCTTTGGCATTATGAAGATTTTCCAGGGTATCCGTGGAGGTTATGTCCATAAAAATCCTGTCTTTATCAATGCCTTTTTCAACCAGGTACTCATACATTGCCTCACCTTCGGTGCTTGGCTCATTATGCCCTTTCCCTCCGCAGACAACGCATTTTGAATCCGGGTTTTCATCAAGGTATTCTTTTGCTGTGTCCAGACGGGATTTAAGCGAGCGGCTTATGCCGGTGTCATAAACATGGCATCCGAGCACGACGACTGTGGCATTTTCAGCCGGTTTTTCAGACCCTGCGCGTGCCATTGAAATGATGGAAGCGACAGCAAGTGAAAGAATGCCGGCCAGAATTACGGTGACTGCGATGATCACGGTCTTGCCTGCCGCCGTTTTCCGGAATGAGACCAGAAACGCATTTACATTTGTGAAGAAGAGGCCGTAAAGAAACAGGATGATGCCCAGGGCCATGCCCGTGGCACCTCCTATGTGAAAGTTAGTACGGAAAAAGAGCGGTAAAAAGCACCATGCAAATATTACCGCTCCTGCCGTTATTAATAATGTCTGAAATATAATTTTCAAATTACTGTCCGTATTTTTCCAACAGAGCCTTGATCTTAGTTGAAGGCTCAAGCAGGTCGCTTATGGAAGCATCGTGATTCAGTGAATCGATGAGGTATGAAGTGTACTTACTTATATCTACCGATGTGTAGTAATCTCTTGAGAGAAGCTCAGGACTCTGGTAGGTTCCGTTGGTAGTGAGTACTCTCTTGATGTATCCCTGTTCAACAGCTTTGTCAAACTTATCAAGACCGTTTGTAAAAAGACCGAAGGTTGCGAAAACGTAAACGTTTCTTGCACCGCGCTCCTTAACAGCCTTGGCTGTATCGATCATGCTGCCGCCTGATGAGATCATGTCATCAACGATGATGCAGTCGCGTCCTTCAGGACTTACGCCCATGTATTCATGAGCCACAATAGGGTTAGAGCCGTTTACTATCTGTGAGTAGTCTCTTCTCTTATAGAACATACCCATGTCAAGGCCGAGTACACTTGCAAAATAAACCGAACGTTCAATTGCACCTTCATCAGGGCTTATGAACATGAGGTGGTCTTTGTCAAACTTAAGGCCTTTTTCAGCCAGACACAGATATTTAAGGAACTGGTAAGACGGTCTGAGGTTATCAAATCCGCTGAGCGGTGCTGCATTGATAACGCGAGGATCATGTGCGTCAAAAGTGATGATATTTGCAACGCCCATTGCATAGAGCTCTTCAAGAGCCATAGCGCAGTCAAGTGACTCACGGGCTGTTCTCTTATGCTGTCTGCTCTCATAAAGGAAAGGCATGATAACATTGATACGGTTAACCTTTGTTCCCATGGCACCTATGATTCTCTTAAGATCCTGGAAATGATCGTCAGGTGACATATGATTTTCATAGCCGGCCATCCTGTATGTAAGACTGTTGTTGCAAACGTCACATATGATGAAAATATCCATGCCGCGGACAGAATCATAAACAACGCCCTTGCCTTCGCCTGAGCCGAATCTCGGTGTATCAAATTTTAATAGATATGTGTCGCGCTCATACCCTGAAAGGGCAAGAGTGTTCTTGTGCTCACTGTCTCTGTTTTTTCTCCAGGTTGAAAGGTAGTAGTCGATCTTTCCGGCCAGTTCCTCACAGCCCTTCATGGCAATGATGCCAAGTTTACCTACGGGTATGGTATTGATTTCAATTTCTTCGCGCAGCATTTTTACTTTTCCTCCAGAGCCTTTTTTATTCTGATGTCTATACCAAACAATTTTATTATGCCATAGCTGCTGATGATCCTTGAAAGAACTCTTTCAGAATACACACTCTGCAGCTTCTCAACGGAGTAATTTGAAGAGATGATGGTGTGCTTCTCTTTCAGAATCCTGTCGTTGATGCAATCAAAAAGATAAGTCTGGGTGAAGGAGTTGGAAAGCTCGGTACCCAGATCGTCGATTATGAGCAGGTCACAATCGTAAATATACTTTGCACTCAGGGAATCGTCCTCCGATTTCCCAAAGGCGCTGTCTGCGAGTATTTCAAAAAATTTCAGGGCAGAAAGATAAATAACCGAATGCCCCTGTTCAATGATCTCCCTGGCGATACAGTTTGTCAGGAATGTCTTTCCCACAGCCGTGTCACCGCAGATGTAAAGATTATCGGCTGATGAACCGAAGTTTTCCACAAAGGCTTTTGCCCTGTTATAAGCATCCTTTGCGGCACTGAGAGCCGATTTTCCGGAAGGGCCCGTGCCCGGTTCATCAGAATAATATTTAAAATCAAAGGTATCAAAATTCTCTCTCTTTAGGATACCACGAAGATGGGAAAGATTGTAAAGATCTTCAATTATTTTTGCTTTAAAACAGGTGCACATGCGGCCGTCTTCAAGATACCCCGTATCTTTGCACAGTTCGCATGTGTAAGAAGGCTCCAGGTCTTTAAGTGAGAAGCCTGCATTATTTAAAAGGATCTCTTTCTGTGTGCTGAGCGCTGCAATCTGTTCCTTAAGGACTTCATCCGGCGTTCCGTCCGAGCTGCCCAGCCGCGACATTGCCCGCTTTACATAAAGTGAGGTTATCCGGCTTTCAATCCCGGCAAGTTCGGGAATGCGGCTGTCAATGAGAGCCCGCTTCCTGTCAAGCTCATGTGAATGCGAAAGGCGGGTCTCTTCATATTCTTTTAGGATATTTTCTATGGTTTTTCCTGTAATGCTCATCTTACCTGTTTATGAGTTTCTCCTCAAGTTCATCATAATCATATGTGCGCTGATGGAAATCGTTGAATGCTGTAGGTTTGGCTTCCTTCTTTTCAGGAGCTTTTTTTGCAGCCGACTTCTTTGCATGCTCTGCGTCAGACTTTTTGGCATCATCTATTGTTGATATGCCCTTAGCCTTCCAGTTTTTAAGGATGGAATCCACATATTCAAAGCTTGGCTGGTGAATGGTATTTATTGTCCTGCTGCATGCTTCAAGTATCATATCAAGGTTAAAACCGTATGAAAGCACCCATCTGTCAATAAAGGCAGACTCCTCCTTTGCCGGGTAGCGTCCTGTAAGACCAAGGGCTTTCATGACGGGATAGCAGTTTTCTGAATAAATGGAGTTGATCAGCTTGGCACCCTTAACATCCTTGATTCCCTGGTTTGCCCAGTTGATGCCGGTTTTTTCAATGTAGCGGATGTTGGTCTTTTTGTTGTTTGCGCAGTACTCAAAAACATATTCGATAAGTTCCTTGTCAAAGCCAAGTGACTCTTCAAAGAACATAATGGTATTGATATCGTTTGATGTAAGCACACGGCCGAGGAACTTCTGGATGCTGTAGTTAAGCATGCGGTTTTCATCCTGACCGCAGAAGGAATCCACCTCTGCACGGGAGTACTGTTTCTTCTCTGAGAAAGGTATCTCGCCTTCGTTCGGCAGAGCTCTTGTTATGATGGTCTCCTGAACGGGCTCCTCCGTTTCTGAAGATGTGAGGACCAGAGATTTAAGCTCATTGTTTTCATCAAAAGTGAGCCTTACCAGACCGCGCTTCTCCCAATACTTAAGAGCACGGATGGTATCCTTTTCGGTGTTGTTGAAAACATCAGCAAGAAGAGGTATGGAAAGCTCGCAGCAGTTTTCATTGATGCACTTGAGAAGATAAATATATATCTTCACAAACTCACCGGCTGCTGTGGGCATATATTTTTCTATGAAACTGTTCGGTATGCTTGTGGCACTTGAAAATCCCTCGTGCTTAAGCCTGAAATTGCTCATAAATAACCTTCAAAAATATTATTGTGAGGAGAATATATCACAGCAAAAAAAATAAAAAAAGGGGTTGACTTTTTGCAAAAAAAGGGAAACATCTGCAAAGGTTATAAAGTGGAAAATGTGGATAAAGTGGATAACTTTTTTCCGCCCCGGAATGGTTTTTAAATACAAAAATTATGCGTTGAAATCACAGGAATATTCAATAAAAATTGCCTTTCCTGCATAATGGCGGGAAAGGCAAAAAACCGCTGAAAATTTGTGGATAGTGTGGATAATTATTTACCAAGCAGGGAATTGCCTATATTTACAACATCCCCGGCACCCATGGTTATTAACAGGTCACCGCTTTCAACATTTTCCAGAACAAAATTTTCAACTTCGTCGAAAGTCGGAAGATAAAAAGCACTTGTTCCCAGTCCGGCAATTTTCTCCCTCAGGTCATCCGAGGAAATTCCGAATTCATTCTTCTCTCTTGCAGCGTAGATATCAGGAAGGATAACGGCATCGGCTCTTGAAAGAGCTGATGCAAAATCGTCCATAAGAGAGATGGTACGTGTGTATGTGTGAGGCTGGAAAATTACCCAGAGCTTCCTGTGCGGAACCGCAAGTGCAGCATCAAGAGTGGCATTGATCTCATCCGGATGATGTGCATAGTCATCAATTATAGTGACTCCGCCGAGAGTTCCTTTGTATTCAAAGCGTCTTTCAACTGCGGTGAAATGGCCCAGTCCGCTGCAGATCGTTTCGATATCAATTCCGCCGTCATAAGCTGCGGCAGCGGCTGCCAGCGAATTGCTTACATTATGTGCTCCCGGAAGAGCCAGCTGCACATGTCCCTTAACTTCACCGTTTATCACCAGATCATATCCGCCGTGGGCAAACTCATCATAAGTGATATTTTTTGCGGTAAAGTCATAGTCACCGCCGATTCCGTATGTGATGACTTTGCATTTTAGGCCTTCGGTAAAGAATGAAAGGTTTTCAATCTCGCCGTTTATGACCAGGGTTCCGTCATCCGGAAGAAGGCGGGCAAACTTTCTGAAACTGTTTCTGATGTCATCAAGGTCCTTAAAGAAATCAAGATGATCCGCTTTTACGTTTAAGATGACTGCCAGCTTAGGGAAAAATGAAAGGAAGCTGTTTGTGTACTCACATGCCTCAGCTATCATGTTTCCTGAGCTGCCTATGCGGGTGTTTCCGCCGATTGCAGGCATGATGCCGCCGGAAAGGATTGTAGGATCCTTCTCTGCATCAAGATATATCTGGGAAATGAGGGAAGTTGTTGTGGTTTTTCCGTGTGTTCCGGAAATGCAGATAGGGGTCTCAAATTCCTTCATCAGCTGCCCGAGGAAATCTGCCCTTGTTTCAGCAGGGATTCCAAGCTCTCTCACACGCATCAGTTCCGGATTATCGTCCCTGATCGCTGCCGTATATACGCAAAGACCAATGTCATCTGTGATGTTTTCTGCCGCCTGGCCGATCTTTATATCAGCACCCAGTTCCCTCAGTTCAAGGGTAAGATCAGACTCTTTTGAGTCGGAACCGGAAACGGAATAGCCTCTGTTCAATAATATATTGGCAAGAGAGCTCATGCTGATCCCGCCAATACCTATGAAATGTATCTTTTTTGTTTTATCTAAATCCATAATGCACCTCTAATTTCAGAAAAATTATATCACGCCGGATTAGCTATATCAATTTGTGTTTGAAAAGTGGGGTATTTCCTTTATAATATCTTAGGAAGAAAAGAGGTTTTTATGTATCTGATAGCAGGGCTGGGAAACCCTACAAAAAAATATGAGAAGACACGCCACAACATGGGCTTTGACTGCATTGATGTGCTGGCAGAGGAACTGAATGTCCAGCTTAAAAGGTCAAGGTTCGGTGCCCTTGTGGGCAAGTGCCGCATAGGCTCGGAGGAAGTGCTTCTTGTAAAGCCTCAGACATTCATGAATCTCAGCGGAAATGCAATCTCACCTCTTGCAAAGTATTACAGGATTGATACCCGCAGCAATCTGTGCGTTATTTATGATGACACGGATATGGACGTGGGAAAGATACGCATCCGGAAGAAGGGCTCTGCCGGCGGACATAACGGCATGAAGAGCATCATCGGTCAGCTGGGACATGAAGAATTTTTACGTATAAGAATAGGAATAGGAAAACGTTCTGAGTCAACGGAAATGATAGATTTTGTTCTGGGAAGATTTTCTTCCGAGGAACGAAAGCTCATTGACGATGCGATAAAACGGGCCGCTGCTGCCGCCTGCGACGCTGTCAGAAACGGCAGCGATCACGCAATGAATAAATACAACCAGAACACATCTGAATGCTAGAAAATATCTATAGTAAAATTGATATAATCTCTCCTTTAAAACAGGATCTGGGGAAAGGCAAAAAGATACAGCTTAACGGCTGCGTACCATCCCAGAAGGAACATCTGCTGAGGGGCATCGGTGACGGCTTTAAATACAAGGTCGTCATTGCTTTTGATGAGCAGAAAGCGATGGAGATAATGGAAAACTTCATTGCTTTTGACCGCAGCGTGGTTTATTACCCGGCCAGGGATCCGATGTTTTATAAGGCCGACATAAGGGGGAATTTCATTTCCGAGCAGAGGCTTGAAGTGGTTAAACAGGTTTATGAAGGAAAGCCGATGACCATCATTACCTGCCCGGATGCTTTCGGCGATAAGCTGGCAACATTTGATGAGATAAAGGAAAAGACTCTCACCATTAAGAAAGGCCAGAGCATTGATGAGTCAGAGCTTTCAATGGCTCTCACCGAAATGGGGTTTGAAAACGGATCGCAGGTTTCCGGCCACGGCGAATATTCTGTGAGGGGAAACATCATAGATATTTTCCCGTTTGCAGAGGAGGCTCCGTACAGGATTGACCTCTGGGGAGATGTGGTTGAGTCGATAAAGGTTTTTGATGCAGAGAGCCAGCGATCAATTGAAAGCGTTCCCGAGTTCACCGTTTTTGCCGGGGCTGATAAAGAAACAATCGACGGCGGAAGCGTCAGCTTTTTAAGTTATTTTAAGCCTGAAGAAACTCTGCTGGTGTTTGATGAGCCGAATAAGTTCCCTGAAGAGAGCATTTTTGATACGGGAGATTTCTCCTGCCTTTTCCTTTCGATGCTGGGTGAAAGCTGCCCGTTTAAAAAAGACAGAACATACAGCATTAATGTTAAGAATATCAACTCATATAACGGCAGATTTTCCGAGCTTGTAGAAGATGTGATCAAGTATAAGAAAAACGGCTGGCATGTGACGCTCTGCTGCGCAAGCGAGTCGCGCGCCGGGAGGCTGAGAAACGACCTTGCTGAAAGCGGGGCCGAGGCCGATGTTGTTGTGGGCAGTGTGCGGACTGGCTTTGAATATACGGATATCAAAGAAGTCCTCATCAGCGAGGTTGATATTTTCGGCCAGCGCCGCGCAAAGAAGAAAAAGAAAAAGCGTTTTACCGGAGACCCTATCAAGGCCTTTACGGACCTGAACGTGGGCGACTATGTTGTACATGAACAGCACGGCATAGGTGTTTACTGCGGAATTGAAAGAATAAAGACCGATGGCCTTGAAAAGGATTACATGAAGATCCAGTATGCAAACAATGCGAATCTTTATGTACTGGCCACCCAGTTTGACAGAATACAGAAATATGCGGGAAGTGAAAGCGCCCGCCCTAAGATAAACAAACTCGGCGGAAAGGAATGGGCAGGAACAAAGGCCCGTACAAAGGCGGCCGTTCAGGATATCGCTGCCGAGCTGGTAAGGTTATATGCCGCACGGCAGGTTAAAAAAGGCTTCGTCTACAGCCCGGATACAGTATGGCAGCGCGAGTTTGAGGACCAGTTTGAGTTTGAGGAAACCGATGACCAGATAAGGGCCATCAACGACATAAAATCCGATATGGAAAGCGGCCGCATTATGGATCGCCTCATCTGCGGCGATGTGGGCTTCGGAAAGACGGAGGTTGCCATAAGGGCTGCATTCAAGGCTGTTCAGGACGGAAAACAGGTGGCATTTCTGGCACCGACCACCATTCTTGTGAAACAGCACTTTGACACAATGTGCCAGAGGATGGCAAATTATCCTGTTGAGATCAGGATGATGTCACGCTTTGTGAGCCCTTCACGGCAGAAGCAGACCATAACCGACATGAAGAAGGGCGCAGTTGATATTGTTGTGGGAACGCACAGGCTTCTTTCAAAGGATGTTGCATTCAGGGATCTGGGACTTCTGATAATAGATGAGGAACAGCGTTTCGGCGTGGGCCATAAGGAGAAGATAAAAGAGCTGAGGAAGGATGTGGACGTGCTTACATTAAGCGCAACGCCTATCCCGAGGACGCTTCACATGAGCCTTTCCGGCATCCGTGATATGAGCCTGCTTACCGAGCCGCCGGTGGACAGGGTGCCTATCCAGACATATGTGATGGAATATTCAGAAGACGCCGTGCGCGAAGCCATACTGCGCGAGGCTGCAAGGGGCGGACAGGTTTATTACATACACAACCGCGTGGATTCCATTGAGGATGTCTGCTCAAAGATACAGGCTCTTGTGCCTTCGCTTAATGTTCAGTTTGCGCACGGACGCATGTCATCACGTCAGCTTGAGGAGATAATGAGCGATTACATTGACGGTGAGATAGACGTGCTGGTCTCAACAACCATCGTTGAAAGCGGACTTGACATACCGAACGTTAATACGATAATCGTGCAGGATGCCGATTATTACGGGCTTTCACAGTTATACCAGCTGAGGGGACGTGTCGGCCGTTCAGACAGAATGGCGTATGCATTCCTGATGTATAAACGGGATAAGATCCTCCGCGAGGTTGCCGAGCAGCGCCTTAAGGCCATCAGGGAATTTTCCGAGCTTGGCGGCGGAATCCGTATTGCCATGAAGGACCTTGAAATAAGAGGAGCCGGAAATGTTCTGGGTGCGGAACAGAGCGGCCACATGGAAGCAGTGGGTTATGAGCTTTACTGTAAGCTGCTGAACGAGGCAGTTTCACTTCTGAAGGGAGAGGCTGTT
>JAZUFV010000099.1:0-7644 GCA_045640845.1 Lachnospiraceae bacterium | reverse complement strand
GAGGGTGCAGGAGCACTTTCGACAGCAGCGGTAATGACGGGGCAGATTCCTTCGGATTGTGAGAAAGTGGTCTGCGTTGTTTCGGGTGCTAATATCGATCCGGACCTGCTGCAGGAAATTGTGGATGAAGCAGATGGCATTAAAACGATAAGCACGGCCAATGCCCCTGCTGCTGTCGGACCATATTCGCAGGCGATTGTGGCCGGAGATACCGTATATCTGTCAGGCCAGATCGCGCTTGACCCTGCCACGGGCGAAGTTGCAGGAAAAACGGTAGGGGAACAGGCAGAACAGGTCTGCAAAAATATCGAGGCAGTTCTGGAGGCAGCAGGAACAGATATCAGCAGAGTAGTCAAGACGACCTGCTATCTGGCAAATATTGAGGATTTCTCCGCCTTCAACGAAGTATATGCAAAGCATTTCACCACTGCGCCGGCAAGGTCATGCGTGGCGGTTAAGGATATTCCAAAGGGTGTTCTGGTGGAAATAGATGTGATTGCCGTGAAATAATAAGCATAGGAAAGAGATAATAAATGGATATTCAGATATTGTTAGCACTGCAGGGATTCCGTGAGGCAATCGGAGGCTGCCTTAACAGCTTTTTTGCATTTATTACGACTATCTCGGTCGACTATTACATACTGATTCCGTCCCTGATAATATTCTGGGTCATTGATAAAAGAAAAGGAATGTATGCTCTGGGATCATATGGCCTGGCATGCTTTGGAAATGCTGCGCTTAAAGCAGCTTTCTGCGTATACAGGCCGTGGATCAGAAACCCTGAGATCAAGCCGTTGGACTCTGTAATGTCAGGAGCGACAGGCTATTCATTCCCAAGTGGTCACAGCTCATCGGTGGGAGGCTTCTACGGCGGACTCATAGCAGCATACAGAAAACATAAGGCATTCTGTATCTTCGGCGCCGTAATGATTTTCCTTACCATGTTTTCAAGGCTGTATGTAGGAGTACATACACCTCAGGATGTTCTTGTGGGAGCCGCTGTCGGCATATTTGCGGCAGTTATTGTCATGCTTACGGACCGTTTCCTGGAGCGCCATCCGGATAAAGACTGGCTTGTGCTTGTGGTGACAGTGGCCCTTTGTGCTGCTCTGCTTCCGTATCTCAGCTTTAAGAGTTATCCGATGGATTATGTTGACGGAAAGCTTTTGGTAGACCCTGTAAAAATGCAGGTCGGGGGCTTCAAAGACCCCGGGAGGTTCTTCGGTGTAGTTGCAGGCTGGTTTGTTGAGAAACGCTGGATACGCTTTGAAATCAAAGGCTCCGCAGCCAAAAAAGTTTTATGCTGTGTTCTCGGAGGACTTCTGTTTGTATTCTACTGGACAGTGATCATGATTCCTGCAGGAGATGTCATAAACAACGGATTGGCACATTTTTTCCTTCAGGCATCTGCACCGTTCCTGTTCATGACACTGTATCCGTGGGCTTTTGCACGCATCAGTAACAAAAAGGAAAAACAGCCGGCAGTTTAGAGCAGTTAAAGCAAGGAACGAGGCATAGCCCGGCTGAAAAAGATAGAAATCATAAGAATGAACAAAGGATTGAATATTTGGGAAAGCTGCAGGATATGAGTAAAGATAAAAAAACGATATTATATTTAACTGATTTTACGTATGAAGCTAAAGGAAGAAATTACAGCGAAGAAGATATTTATATTACGGAAAAGTTAAAAGATTTCTTTGAGGTAATAATAAGCAATCCGGTCAATTCAGAAAAATATGAGAATCAGGTTGATTTAATAGTATTCCGGAATACCGGCGGAGTTCGCGGTTTTAAATCCGCATATAACGCATTTGTTGAAAGAGTCAGAAATAATAAGCTTAAAACATACAATGAATTTGTAGGGAAAGGGGATATGTGCGGAAAACAGTATCTGTTAGATCTGACTGCGAAAAAATACCCGGTAATTCCGACGATCGATTCTGTCAAAAATTTAGAAGTATTGCCTGATGTGAACAGGTATGTTATTAAACCAAAAGATGGAGCGGATTCTATCGGACTTGAATTCTTAACTAAGGATGAATTGCTTGCCCGGAATATTGTTGACGGAGAAATGCTTGTTGAACCGGCAATAGATTTTGAATATGAGGTATCATTCTATTTTATTGATGACAAGCTGGAGTATGCCTTATATGCCCCTAATAAGGAGCAGCGGTGGAAATTGGAAAAATATGATTACAGCGATGAGGATATCGAATTTGCCGGGAAATTTATTGAATGGAATGAAATCAGACATGGTATTCAGAGGGTTGATGCCTGCCGCACAAAGGAAGGCCAATTACTTTTAGTTGAACTTGAAGATCTGAATCCTTACCTTTCGATATTGGAATTGGATGAAAATACAAGAGATACGTTTATTAAAGATTTTATTAACGCATTAAGAAAAGCAATGCAATAGGAATCGGTATTTCAAAAGCCATGTACGATCAGGCAAGTCCTGACCAGTTCAAGGTTCTCATGGCCGGACAGATTGACCTGATAAACTACACCACGCTTCCATGGATTCCTTACACGGCTTTCTTCCGTACCGTTACTGCATGCAAAACCGATACAAACCCGAAGATCTCATTCGGCAAGTATACGGTTACTGACGGGAAGGTGAGCATTCCGGTCACATCTCAGACCCATCATGGGCTTATGGATGGCCGGCACGTTGGCATGTTTTATCAGCACCTGCAGGAGAACATAGACAAACTGTGAAACCGGCGCGGGTTGCTGAAAAACAAGTAATACAGGCTTGCGGGAACATTGCATAGTGCGTAATATTAATAATATGAATCGGCAAAACCTGAAATAATTAACTGATGAGAGGAAGACAGAATGAAAAAGATATCAAAAATATTGATAACATCTTTCATCATAATGTGCCTGCTGGTTTCTTTTGCTTTACCTGCCTTTGCAAAGACGGGAAATGCGGAAGAGTATGTTTCAAATACATTTAAATATGCATCCCATGACAATGCGGAAGTTTCCGATCTGTTGGATGAATATGTTTATTCCGATTCTTATTTTTATGAAAGTGCGTATGAGGCAAATCCGTCTCTCGCCACGATGTCGGTTCAGCTTGCAGCTTCTTCCATCACCACTCATGATTATCCGTTTGGGACGGATGAAAGATATGAAAACGCAGGAGAAAACGTCCGGGCCTTACTAACGGACCTGGGTTTTGAAGATATAGAATTTAATGATCATTATACCCGTCGGCCGGAAACCATGACCATGGGTGTATGCTGCGGACAGAAAACCATCACGGCAGATGGTGAAGAAGTGACCCTTCTGGCCATCGTTCCAAGAAGTGCAGGTTACGAAAGAGAGTGGAACGGGAATTTTACCGTCGGCAAAGATGAAATCCATGAAGGCTTTGCTGCTGCAAGAGATATAGTGTGTGATTTTGCCCGGAATTATGTTTCTGCGCATAACCTTTCCGGCAGGGTAAAAGTGTGGCTGATGGGGTATAGCCGCGGAGCAGCTGCAGTCAACCTGGCAGGAGCGGCTCTGGATCAGAATCCGAATCTGCTTGGAATTACCGTTGATCCGGAAGATATATATGCATACTGTTTCGGAACTCCGAGAACAGTTTTAGCAGATTCCGATCCGGACCCTGAGGCAGAGATTTTTGATAATATTCATAATTATTATGCAGACTATGATCTGGTTACTTATGCTGCTCTGCCTTCCTGGGGATATAGCCGCTACGGAGCAGCAGACGGATACACGGATCTTATATATGACAGTGAGAAAAAAGAGGAAATGCTTACATTTCTGAATCTCTATTTCCCAATGAATTATGAAACATATACCAATGGTGAAGTGGGTGATCCGGACAATTTCTATCCAAAGAAAGTCTCATTTACCGGAAGCGGAATTGCTTTGCTGAATGATGACGAATCAGATATTCCATATACCCAGAAAGAGTTTTTGGATGATCGTACCGATTGGATCAAGAAGAGCCTGGTCGGAAGCCCTGAAGTTTATGTGGATGGAAAATATCAGAAAGCGCTCAGCGAATTCATCCAGATGTATTTTGGCATGAGCGATACTCAGGATTCCGTATTCAATCAGAATTTAGGAACAGAAGCCCTGATCGGATTTGGCCTGTTATATGTGGATTATCAGCTGGGCTTATTAGTAAAGGATCAGGCCGCGCTTGAATCCCTGACACAGGAGGAACTGGAAGAACTTATCAATATGGAGGATCTGATGGGAGAGATCGGAGAAGATCAGTCCAACATAGATTTTATCCCTGATGAAGATCACACAGAACTGACGGGTAAATTAGAAGAGTTTGAAAATTCCGCAGGCGGAAACGATTCTGCTGAAATAATAAATGATATAAAAGACCTGATCAAAGCAATAGCGGAAGGTCTTCTTTCCGATGCATTTCAGGCTGCGGGCGAGGCTGCCGGAGCATTGCCGGATGAGCTTGCCAACGTCACAAGTGCAGAGAATATGGGTGCTTTTACCTCTTTTATTGAATATATTTTATTCGGTTCCGATACAGAAAGCTTTGACCCGTTTAATCTTGAAAATGAATCCCTTAAATATGCCGCAACCTTTATAGGAAATGCCGGTTCATTTATGAGAGTACATAATAACGAAATTATTACTTCATGGATCCGTGTAAATGACCCGAACTATAATCTTGTTGCTTTTGATTCTCAGGGCGGCAGTGATGTGGAAAGTTCATATGCAGTACGTACCAGAGGAATCATTCTTCCGGCGGATCCTACTAAGGATGGTAATGAGTTTGACGGATGGTACTATGATCCGGAGTGCACAGTAAAATATGAGGGCGAGGATATAGAGGAAAACCTGATTCTGTATGCGGGCTGGAAAGAGCCGGAGACAGAACCGGAATCACCTTCAGAGCCGGAGTCAACAACGGAGCAGGAGTCAACCACCGGGCACGACGTGCCGCAGACCGGAGATCAGATGCCTGTTGTTCCGGCGGTGATTTTGTTAGCGGCATCAGCATGGGGACTGGCTTTTGCATTCAGAAAATGGAAAGAATATAAATAATATTGGTAAGTTTTGATTCCATCAGTATTTTTCAAAGGAGAAACAAATGAAAGACCATCGTCTGGTAAAAATTTTGGCAATCGTTGCAGCGGTTATTTTTGTTGTTGCAAATTCTGCGCCTATGGGTGTGCAGACTTTTGCAAGTGACGAGCAGTCACCGGCAGCATGGGTATATATGATAGACGACATGCTGAACGGAAAAGATTACGTGGAAGGTGAAGTAATCGCGATTTTTGACGCAGAGAAACTGGAGTCTGAACGTGCTGCTGAATTGAAAAGCATGGAGACAGAAGTTCTTGCCGAGGTTTCTTCCGATGCAGTGGAAAAAACTTTTGATGCAGATGTGAAAACTTCCGATTCTGCCGGCAGTGTTCAGCTGATTGCGGAGGATGGTAAAACCACGCGGCAGCTGCTGGAAGAGCTTGCGGAAAATCCTGCAGTGATCTGGGCAGAGCCGAACTATATAAGAAAGACGAACGATCTGGAGGGAAATGAAACTCCTGAGGATGAGACCGTTATTAAAGAGAAGGAAAACGAGATCCATGACGGCATGGACATAAATGCTCCTAACGTTCCTGAAGAAAAAGAAAATCTGCCGGAGGCTTCAGGAGGAGCCCCTCTGCTTATGGGGCCGGCCACAGATCCTGTGACAAAAGTACTTCCGTCAGCAACGGCAGAAGACCTGATCGTTGTGCAGGGCTATGAATCAATCGGCGATTTAAGCTATCTTCAGTGGGGCTACAGGGAAGACGCAACAGATCTTTATTCGATTTTTGCGCCGGACTGGAATAAAACCGGTGCGGAAAATGTCAGCGGAACCCCTGTTGTTGCGGTGATCGACTCAGGAATTGATTATAACCATCCGGATTTTAAGGATATTATCATAGACATGAAAGCTTATTCCGATAAGGGTGGCCGGTACGGATATAACTGCTCCGGCGACGGTCCGGAAGACGACCCTATGGATGATAACGGACACGGAACGCACTGTGCCGGAATAATTGCTTCCGCATGGGACGGCGTCGGAACAAGTGGAGTGGCTTCCGGCGTTAAGCTGTGCATTGTCCGTACAAGTAAGGTGGGCGGTTTTGAAGAAGCCAACATCATCCGCGCGTTCCTTTATCTGGTGGATGCTGTGGACAATGGATTAAATCTTTATTCCGTAAACTGCTCTTTCGGCGGTGACGGCTATACAAATGCGGAGCTGCTGATGGCAAACGAACTGGGCGAACGCGGCGTTATCACCTGCGTGGCTTCCGGAAACAGCTTCATGGATAACGATGATTTCCCGAATACATCATCAGATTTTGCAGGTTGTCCGTATACTGTTCTGGTAAATTCTTCTGCTCCGAACCATGTTCCTGCAGATTATACAAACTACGGCCAGTCAACAACCGATATTTTTTCACCGGGAGATGCCATTCTTGCACCGGTAAATTCTGTATCCGCCAAATATTTTGCGGCTTTGGACGCAGAACGCAAGGTCTATGAAGGGTTTGGTCCGGAAACTGCTCCGGAAGATCAGATAAAAATTTCGTCTATCGGAGGTTTTGACCTGAATGAGGAAAGCTACATTGAATTCAGCAACGAGGACGAATTCAAAGCATTTATTGACGGAGCACCTGAGGTGGGTGAACGGATCACCGATCCGGCAGATTTTGATGGGAACGGCTATTCATATGTTGTGGATGTGGCACCAAAGACCGATATTAATGTAAGAGAATTCTTCCTTGTGTCTGTTCCTGTTGATGAGAGTGACCTTGATGATATTTCACATTTCAGTTTTGCATTAAAGAGCACATTAAATAATCCGCAGACTTTTATCAGGACTATCAGATACAATACTGTCGATCCGAGTGAAGAGGCATGCAGCGTTGATGTTGCCGGAACTAACGGCTGGCAGAGGCCTTCAATGGTATGGACCAACATGTCTGAAGGTGTTGCAATGGGTACGGATGAAGGAACTGATTCCCCATTCCCATACTATAAAGGATGTATCTATTTTCTGGTCGGCATATGTGATGCAAAGGAAACCAATCAGGCCAGCAAGCTCTACTTCGACAGCATCGGTGCCGGGAAACGCACATTGCGGTATGCATTTCTTCAGGGAACCAGCATGGCGACACCTGCAATTACGGGCGCGACTGCGGTAATGTATGACAAACTCGCTTCCGACGGAACTCTGACAGGTATGTCTCCTGCTGAAAAGGCAGAGTATGTTGCAAGTGTTATGAAGGCAAGCGTAGAGCCGGAAGATGCATATAAATCTTGGTGTACAAGCAACGGAGCTTTCACTTTTAAGGCTGCTCCGGAGGATTACACGCCGGTAATAAACAGTGTTGTTCAGGAAGACCAGATACTTATAATCAACGGCCGTTTCTTCGGTTCTGAAAAAGGCACGGTAAACATCGGCGGATCCGACTGCATGATAAATAACTGGACAGATTCCGAAGTACGCGTGATCCTGCCGAATCCGGTAACAAACGAAAGAACAGACCTGTATCTGACAGCAGCCAACGGAAAAACAACGACTAAGAAGATCGTCACAGAAGGTGACGGCGGAAAAGAAAGTCGGATCGTAGCCATGTCGTACTGTGAGCCAAGGAG
>JAZUFV010000098.1:0-27268 GCA_045640845.1 Lachnospiraceae bacterium | reverse complement strand
GACCTATGTCACTTCCCGCTGAAATGTCTGATGTTATAACATTCCCTGATCATTCCGTCAGATATATAGCGTTTGCAAGCCTTAACTTGCCATGGATTTGTCTTACGTTCCGTCTTTTTTAATGAGAAATATCAGACATTTTCATTTAGGTGCAAATTGACTTTTTCATTTTTATAATGCTAAAATCCTCCTTGTCAGAAATATTCAGAAAGTGGTCAATTTATGAAAAAAGAATCCTCAGGAATTATCGGTATCATTTCCATCATTTTAATTGCATGTACTCTCAGGGCTCCCATCACCGGGGTTGGTCCTCTTGTGGGCACACTCAGTCAGGAGTTCGGTCTTTCCGCAACAATTGCGGGGCTTCTCACCACCCTTCCGCTGCTTGCATTTGCTTTGGTATCGTTCCTTACCGATTATCTCAGCCGGTTAGTAGGAGCAGGCAGGCTGATGCTTATCAGCATAATCGTTATAGGAGCAGGCCTCATCATAAGATCGTTCCTGGGAGTTATCGGTCTTTTTGCCGGAACAATAATAATTGCTCTCGGAATAGGTGTAAACAACGTTCTGCTTCCGCCGGTCACCATGGCTAAATACCCTGAAAAAATGGGTTCCATTACCGGCACCTATACTACTTTTATGGCCGGTTTCGCTTCGCTTTCCATGGGCATTACTCTGCCGCTTTCCCTTCTGGCAGGGTGGCGCATGGGACTTTTTGTCTGGATAATAGTTATTGCGGCAGCCTGCGTGCTTTGGCTTCCAAACCGCAGGCTTCAGCTGAGCAGCAAAATTAATGCTGAATCCCCGGTAAAGAAAAAGCATGTTGCCCGCTCATCGGAGACATGGTTCATTACACTTTACATGGGACTTCAGTCACTTATTTTTTATTTCACTGTTGCGTGGTTTTCAACCATTCTCCAGGCAAAGGGATACAGCCCCGTAACCTCAGGCCTTTATAATATGATAATGATGCTCTGCGGCCTTCCGGGATCGTTCGTGATGCCTATAATTGCCAGCAAAACAAAGCATCAGAGCTTCTGGGGCGCTTTTATCGGCCTTCTCTACACTATCGGCACCATTTCACTCATGTTTGCCGAGCATCCGGTGGGACTTGTTGTGACCATCATCACAAATGGATTTGGATCCGGTGCCTGCATTGCATTTATCATGGTCATCTTCGGATTGCATACAAAAAATGCGGAGGATGCATCAGCACTTTCCGCGTTTTCACAGGGTATCGGTTATATTCTTGGAGCAATCGGGCCGGTGCTTGTGGGTAAACTCTTTGACGCAACAGGCAACTGGATGGTACCTCTCCTGGTCATCACCGGCATAGGCATTGCAACCATCGTTTTCGGCTGGCTTTCAGGCACTGACCGTATGGTGGAGACCTGAGATCAATGTTAAAAGCGGGCTCTTTCGGAGCCCGCCTTGTTTTTCAGCAATTATTTTCCAGCCATTTCATGGCCAGATATGACATCACCGCCGCACCGTAAGGAAGGGCTTCTTCGTTATATTTAACCTTCGGATTGTGTCCCGGAACGGTGTATCCTTCAGCCCTGCTTCCAAACCCAAGGTTCAGAAGTGCTCCCGGAACTTCATCAGTTACGCGGGCAAAATCATCTCCGGCTCCAAAAGCCTTGTCTGTGACTATGACCTGTTCTTCTCCAAGAATTTCCTTTGCGTAGTCAGCAAATTCCTCTGTTATCTCCGGGGTGTTAAAAGGTGCCGGTATCATATGTTCTCTGACTATGGTCACTTCTGCCCTGAAGGCGGCTGCTATGTGCTCAGATATATCCGTTATCCTCTGCATGAGGAAATCCCATTTTTCCTGTGTAGGTGCGCGGAGAGTAACACCCATCTCAGCCTCCCCGGCAACAGAGTTGTTTGTTGTTCCTCCGTTGATTGTTCCCGTAAGAACAACGCTGTGCTCATCATTCGGGATTTCCCTTGCGATTATAGACTGAAGAGCCAGATTTATGAATGAAGCCACAGTGAGTGCATCCACCCCCTGCCAGCTTGCTGCGCCGTGGGCAGATTTGCCGTGGATCTTAATGGTGGCACCGCCCACAAATTTACCGTAATAACCTTTAATGCATTTCAGTTTCCCCGTTGCTGCATCAGGAAGCGTAATGGCTGTGTGAAGACCAAGTGCCGCATCAACATGAGGATTTTCAAGGAGTCCGTTTTCAATCATGTCGTTTGCACCGGTCCCCACTTCTTCTCCCGGCTGGAACATGAACTTGACAGTTCCCTTAATCTCGTTCTCATGAGCCTTCAGGATTTTTGCGGCTCCCAGCAGCATGGCCGGATGGCAGTCATGTCCGCATGCGTGGCAGTTGCCGTTCTGTGCGGCAAATTCAACCCCTGAATCCTCACGCATCGGCAAGGCATCCATATCGGCCCTTAAAAGTATGCATCTGCCGGCTTTACCGACTGTGGCTGTAACTCCGCCCTGTCCGCAAAGCTCTGGTTCAAGGCCGTATTCAGTAAGTTTTTCACATACATATTTCACCGTCTCAGGAAGATTCATGCCAACTTCCGCTATTTGGTGTATTGCCCTTCTGTTCTGAATGATTTCCTCTGCCAGGGCATTTGCTTCATCCATAATTATCTCACTAAGCTTCATAAGTACTCCTACGTCTTTTTCCTTTTTTCGGTATAGAAATACCGGCACCTGTTGAAAAACATGTCTCAAGTGCCGGCATTTTTTAACTAATTTTTCTCAGATTATATCTGATACATCCACATCCATATACTCGGCACGTAAGAATTTCTCCTTAAGTGCAAACGGAACAGTTGCATCATAGATTGCCTTAGTGGAGATACCGTTCTCCCAAAGGTCTTTATCATAGTACTGCTTGCCTACAGGGTCTCCTATATGGCCTCTTACCCCACGGATGTACTCCAGATCCATTTCAGGTTTGAATCTGGTTGTAAGTGCCCACTCAACATCGTAAGGATCAAATATATCCACATCCTCATCCACAAGGATTACATTCTTCAGTTCCGGAGCAATGCCCAGAGCCAGAAGAGCTGCCTGACGCTGCTTTCCTTCATCCTGAGGTGAAGACTTCTTTACCTGAAGGATGACATTCAGCTTGCCGCCGCCGCTCGGAGGACAGTATGCATTAATAACCTTGCCCGGAAGTGCATTGCCCAACTGGATAAGCATTGAGGCTTCCGTCGGAAGTCCGGACATGTTTACATGCTCTTCACTGGCGCCTATGCACATCTGGAAGATCGGATTATGACGGCATGTAACAGCAGATACCTTGAATACCGGCTGCGGACGAGCCATACTCTCATATCCGTGGAATTCAGGAATTGAATGGCCGGTTCCTGTGGTGGAATCCTCTTTAAGGGTCTTGTCATGAAGAAGCTCGCCCTCAATTACCCACTCAGCATTTGCAATAGCATACTCGTCAATGGTTTTGCACTTTGAAAGCTCCACCGGCTTACCTCTCATTGCACCTGCAATGGTAAGTTCATCAAATCCAAGCGGAGTTGTTGGCGGTTCAAAGCATGATGCAAGGTAGATTGCCGGATCCAGACCAATGCTTACAGTCATTTTAAGGTTTTCGCCCTTTTTAAAAGCTTTATCCTTAAAAACGCCTATATGGCGGAAACCGCCGAATCCTACGCACATTTCATCGCGTCCCTGAACACTCATTCTGTGAATGGTTGCATTTCCGACTTCAGGATTTTCCGGGTCATGTGCATAGCAGAGGCCCATTGTAACGTACTGTGCACCGTCTTTTTCGGTTGTCTTTACAGCCGGAAGGATTTTTCTTAAGTCAAAATCCGGGTCAGATGCCAGATATACCTCTTCCTGGCAGAGTGCTTTATCATCTCCTACAACAACAGGAGCTATCGGGTTTTTATATGCATCAATGTAAAAATGTCCAAGCTTTTCAGGATCCTGACCGAGCATATATCCGATTCTGTTTCTGTCCGCAAGGACACCTATCGCGATCCTTGCTCCCGGGAAATCCTTAACGTTATTGCACAGCATCATAGGTCCAACCTTGGTAGGGCGCTTAACGGTTCCGCGCGCGCCTATCTTTACGTACATTCCGGCAACTTCCGCATCGGTTCCCACAGGGCGGTCAACCTCCAGATACTGTCCCGGAATCCCTTTAAGAAGTTCAATCGCACTTCTGAGATCATTTACTTCATTTGACATTTTGGTTCTCCTCATTTAACACTATATACGATTATTGAAAACTGTTTTTAGAATCCGGCCCGCAGGGTATTCTGACATTACCGGATTTATTTTATGATAGCAAAGGCTTAAATTACTTTCAAATCACAAAAACTGATACACCTATAACTATTATCTTCAGAAGCCCTCCAGTGAGCACAGCATTCCGGGATGATTCTCACAGAATTTCATGACGCGCTCCAGATCTTCGTTCACAACCAGATCCTCTGCTTTTATATCCTCATTTCCAAAATGCATGGAAACTTTACTGCCTTCTTCAAATTTTGGCCAGAAAGCAAGGCCTTCCCCGTTCGGATCACCCGTCCTGGCGAAATTGGTCCAGTAAAGCTGCATGATATCAGCCAGTCTGTAATCATAATCAGTCTTTTCCTTATCCACGGTATCCAGTGTTCCGAATACATACGGAAGCTCACAGGCATGCGGAGAATCTGCCCCGAAAGGCGGCAGTCCGTGCGTATAGTATGCAGACTGCTTTACCGGCTGCTTTCTGTCATAATAATAGCTGTATATTGCAGGATATCCTGCTGTTATATTATGTCTTCCCCATGCGATGGACGGGCAAAGGGCAAATCCCTTGAAGTATTCAACATTTCCTTCAAGCTCTCCTCTTACCTTTCTTGAGAACATCCAGGAATCGCCGGCCACGGTGCCGCACATGATAGGCACCTTATGATAATTGCCGTTGTATATGGCAACTCCCGGAACCTCTGTCAGTGCATATCCGTCTATAAACGGCTGGAAATACTGAAGGTCACCGTCGGCCATCATCTCGCGTACGCCTTTTGTCATAACATCAAATACTTCCGTTGAGTCTTTGCTCATGATGTCATCAAAAGTCCAGCCGACGTGCTCAAGTGTTTTTACACACATGTTTCTGAACTCTTCAGTTCCCCTCACCAGATCGCCCTCATTAAGAGCTCCGCCTGAATGTACAACTGCCTTTGCAAATTTACCTTCCGTAAGCGGGCTGGTAAGAAGCATGCGTGTAGACATGCCACCGGCCGATTGTCCGAAAATAAGTATATTGTCCGGGTCGCCGCCAAAGGCATCGATATTTTCGCGTACCCAGTTAAGCGCAGCTATCTGGTCAAGAATTCCGCAGCATTTCGGGCCGCCGTTTTTCTCCTCAAGCTCAGGAGTATTGAAAAATCCGAATATATTGACCCTGTAATTTATTGTAACAAGAACACATCCTTTTGCGCACATTGCTGCGCCGTCATAGCATGGTTCATGAGAGTAACCGAAAGTAAAAGCTCCGCCGTATATCCAAAAGAAAACCGGAAGTTTTTCCCCTGCTGCCTCTGCCGGAGTGTATATATTCAGGTACAGGCAGTCCTCGCTCACCTTAATGCCTTCTTTTCCATGAAGCGGCTGAACAGGTGCCGGGCCAAAGCTGTCACAGATTTTCACACCTTCCCAAGGTTCAGGTGCCTGTGCCGGTCTGAAGCGAAGCTCTCCAATGGGCGGCTTTGCATACGGGATTCCTTTAAAAACAGAATAACTGCCGTCTTTTCCTGATATTCCCGCAACTTCACCATAAGTTGTTTTTGCATTTAATAAAGCCATATTTTCTCCTTCTTAAAACAGCGTCCCTTTAAAGGGACGCTGCCTTTGTATTTTATAAAATGTCTGTGTTTATTTCCCTTACCCTGCAGCATGAGACGAAATGTCCCGGAAGGACTTCTTCAAGCTTCTGCGGCTGCCGGCAGGCTTCTGTCGCATACGGACAGCGCGGTGCAAAACGGCAGCCCGGCTTTGGATTGATAGGGTTTGAAAGCTCGCCCTTAAGAGCAATCCTCTGCTGTGGTTCGTGAACGTTTACTGAAGGTATTGCCGAAAGCAGTGCCTTTGTGTATGGATGCAGTGTCTTCTCAAAAAGTTCATCAGAAGGACTGGTCTCTACAAGCTGTCCCAGATACATAACCGAAATGTCTTTTGAGATAAAACGTACAACACTGAGGTCATGTGTTACAAACATATATGTAAGTTTGTACTCTTCCTGAAGATCCTGAAGCAGGTTAAGTACCTGCGCCTGGATACTTACATCAAGAGCTGACACCGGCTCATCACATACGATGAATTTAGGGCTCATTGCAAGTGCACGGCCTACGGCAACTCTCTGGCGGCGTCCGCCGTCCATCTCATGAGGATATGCCATTCTGAGACGCCTTGCTATTCCTACCATATCCATCAGTCTTGAAACTTCTTTATCAAGATCACTTCTCTTATACTGTTTTGAAAGGCGCAGAGGCTCTCTCAGTGTGTCTTCAACGGTAAACCTCGGGTTAAGTGATGAAAACGGATCCTGGAAGATGATCTGCATATCCTGACGGAGCTGACCAAGCTTACGAGGGGTGACCTTTGTTATATCCTCACCCTTATAGAATATCTTGCCGTCCGTAGGCTCCTGCAGGTGGATGATGGTACGTCCGAGTGTGGATTTACCGCAGCCGGACTCACCAACAACACCCATTGTTGTGCCTTCCTCAAATTTCATGCTGACATCGTCAACTGCGTGAAGATAGCCTCCCGGAGTGCTGAAATATTTCTTAAGTCCCTGAATTTCTACTAATGCCATATTCTCAACCCTCCTTCTCTTCTTCCTGTTTTACCAGATTGCCTGCATGTATGCAGCGGCAGCAATGTGTTCCGCCGATATTATTAAGCTCCGGTATTGCCTGTGAACATTCCTCCGTTGCATATGGGCATCTCGGGTGGAACTTGCATCCTTCAGGCAGGTTGGATGGGTTTGGCATCATTCCGGCGATAGGATGGAGTCTCTTTTCTCCCTTGGCTACCATATTCGGAAGTGATCCAAAAAGGCCGAGTGTATACGGATGTGACGGATGATCAAACACTTCAAACTTATCGCCTGATTCAACTATCTCACCTGCATAAATTACTGCAACATCATCACATGTCTGGGCAACAACACCGAGGTCATGCGTGATAAGAAGCATGGATGTCTGCTGCTCTTCCTGAAGTTTTTTAATAAGCTCAAGTACCTGTGCCTGGATGGTAACATCAAGTGCCGTGGTTGGCTCATCCGCAAGAAGCAGCTGAGGATTGCATGCAAGTGCAATGGCAATGACAACACGCTGTTTCATGCCGCCTGAGAACTGATGCGGATATTCATTGAAACGTGCTGAAGGAATACCTACCATTTCAAGCATGGCCTTTGCCTTCTTTATGGATTCAACCTTGCTGCATCCTTCATGCAGGGCTATTCCGTCTGCAATCTGGGCGCCTACTGTCATTGTAGGGTTAAGTGCTGTCATAGGATCCTGGAAGATCATCGAGATCTCTTCCCCCTGGATCTTCTGCATCTGTTTTTCATTTAAGCCGGTAAGTTCACGGCCTTCATAATAGATTTCACCGCTTTTTAATTTTGCGGGAGGAACCGGAAGGATACCGATTATCGACTTTGCGATTGTTGTCTTTCCTGCGCCTGTTTCACCCACAAGACCAAGTGTCTTGCCCTTTTTGATTTCAAAAGAAACACCGTTAACGGCTTTGATTACTTTTTTATCAGAAGTGTACTCTACGTATAAATCCTTTACCGATAGTAAGGCTTCGTTATTTTCACTCATTTTATTCTCCTCCTATCAGTTCTTAAGCTTAGGATCCATGGCATCTCTTAAACCATCTCCGAAGAGGTTAAGTGCAAGAACCAGAATGGCAATTGCAAGGCCCGGATATAACAGCTCGTGCGGGTAATGTCTGATCTGTGACTTGGCTGCTGAAAGCATTGCACCCCACTCAGGAAGCGGAGCCTGAACACCCAGACCGATATAGCTGAGTGAAGCAGCCATTGTTATTGTATTTCCGATACCCATTGTTGTTGCAACGATCAGAGGTGAAACCGTGTTAGGCAGGATATGCTTGAACATAATGGTTGCCTTTGAGCAGTTCTCAGCCTGTGCGGCCTCAACATACTCAAGCTTTCTCTGATTCAGGAACTGGGCGCGCAGCATACGTGCTACGAATGGGATACGTCCAATACTGAGGGCGATGATGGTATAGAACAGACCGTTTCCGAGAGAGGTGGATATTACCACCGCCAACAGCATGCCCGGAATGGCCTGCATAACATCACATATACGCATTATGAGTTCCTCAACCCATCCGCCGAAGAATCCGGCAATACAGCCAAGGATGATACCGATAATAAGTCCCACTATGCACGCACCCACGCCAAGTTCAAGAGTGTACTGTGTGCCGACAAGCAGACGGCTGAAAATGTCTCTTCCGAGGTCATCGGTTCCGAGAATATGTTCAGCTGAAGGGGTCTTATTCTTCTGTGAAGGGTTCAGTTCTGCGTAATCATAAGGAGCGATCATAGGGCCGATCACAGCAATAATTATGAAGAGCAAAATTATCACCATGCCTATGACGGCAGTCTTGCTCCTGAAAAGACGTTTGAAAACTTCTCCGGCCTGACTCTGCTTCTTTACGGCAGCGTCTTTATCCATTAATCCGGTAGCCTGGAGTCTGTCATGCATTTCCGCTCTCATAGTTCTCCCCCTTTCTCCTCATAATCCTTTACTGCTTTTTCGGTATTCTCCGCTGCCTTTGCAGCCTTTGCCGCCAGCTCTGCAGCTTTGTCGCCGTGAGTGCTCTCATGAACAAAAGCACCGTTTCCGCGGTTAGCCTTTATTCTCTTTTTCTTGAGCTTCACGCCCTTTGTATACTGGGCTTTGATTCTCGGATCAATAAACGCAAAGGCAATATCAACCAAAAGCATGATGATACTGAAAAGTATTGAAAGAACAACAACTACTCCGCGGACTATCGGGCAGTCACGCTGTGAAATTGCTGTCTGAAGATACATGCCTACACCCGGAATTGAGAAAACCATTTCAATAACAAGGGTTCCGCCGAGTGATGTTCCGAACGCATTTCCGAGTGTCTGGACAATAGGGATAAGTCCGTTTGGAAGTGCATATTTGTATATGATGGTGCGTCGCGGCATGCCCTTTGCTTTTGCCGTGTCGATATAGTCAGAACGGATAACTTCCAGCATACTTGACCTTGCCTGTCTTGCCATCTGTGCAAGCACTCCCAGTGCGCTGCAGAAAATAGGCAGTATCCAGCCGGTCCACTCATCAACACCGTATATCGGCAGCCATTTCAGACGGATGCCGAAAAGCAGCATAAGCATGAGCGCAAGCCAGAACGAAGGGATGGAAATTCCTGCAAGTGAAACAACCATGCAGGCATAATCTCCGGTTTTATTATGATGAGTTGCAGCAAAGATACCAAGCGGTATGCCTACCACGATCTGGATTATCATTGCCGCAATGGCAAATACCAGAGTTCTCGGAAGGCGGTTGCTCAGTTCATTGGCAACACTGGCACTGTTAAGCCAGGACTTTCCAAGATCGAACCGGATGAACGTGTTGTACATATATTTTCCAAGCTGGACTAAGTACGGATCATCCAGGCCGAGCTGTTTCCTGGTCTCCTCTTTCTGCGCTTCCGGAGCATTGCTTCCAAGGATTATGTCTGTCGGGTCACCCGGGACAAAATACATGATAGTGAATATTACAATGGCAACCGCAAGCACAACAGGAATCAGCATCAGTATTCTTTTTAGAATATATCTAATCATTTTTGTTGTACCTCAAAGGTTTGATATGATATGCCGCCGCTTGCAGCTAATGCAGCGGCGGCATAAAGAGATAATAACAGGTTATCTGAAAACTAATTAATTAATACTTTACAGACCAGTCATACTTCATTGCGCATACAGCAACTGAGTTCTTAGCACCGAGAGCCCACTGCTCGCAGATGCTTGAGCCAACCCAGTAAGCAGGTCCGCAGATGTAGTTTACGAAGTAGCACTTGTCATTCATGTATTTCTGGAATTCATCAACAGCCTTGTCATCAAGAGTTGTCTGTGCTTCAACTTCAAGATCCCAGAGTTTTGTATCGCCGGTGTAGCAGCAGTCATTGTTTGTTGTGGTATTCTGGTATCCGTTGAAGTTATTCTTCCAGTTGTAAAGGATATATGTCTTGTTAGACATAGAATTGAGGATTGCAAGATCCCAGTTCTTTGTATCCTGTCTTTCTGTTCCGTAAGTTGCACTTGCTGTAGAAGCCAGTTCGCAGCAATCCTTGTTGCCTGTCAGTTCGATAAGAGCTGCCTGAACAACTTCTGCATACTTAGGCATAGCAGCGATCTCAGATGTGTAAAGGAGTTTGCACTTGAAAGCATCAGCCTTGATTCCGGCTTCCTTCAGATAATCTTCGAAGTACTTCTTGGCTGCATCCTTATCCTGCTCAAAGTAAGCTTCGCCGTCCCATGACTTCTGGTAACCTATCTGGTAATCCATAGCGAAAGCCTTAAGTGTCCAGCCGTCACCATTGTAGATCGTGTCAAGAAGATCCTGAGCGCTTACAGAATAAGCAACAGCTTTTCTGAGGTTTTCATTCTTGAATACAGAATCGTCTGAGCAGTTGAACATAAGTCCGAACATGTTGTCAGGATACTGATGTACTGAATAGTTGTCATCACTCTGATAGAATTCGATATCATCAACTGAAACGCTTGTAGCGATGTCAATGTCACCGTTTTCAAGAGCAAGTGCCATTGTGTTTGTGTCTGTGATGAACTCAAAACGAACTGTCTTTACATTTGTGTTGTCTGATGTAGGAACATAGCCGGCATCAATGTCTTTGCTGTCATTTGCAGCCTGATTCCAGTATTCACCCTCGTTAAGGGTTACTACACAGTATGAACCCGGAACATATTCTGAAAGAACATAAGCTGTTGTTCCGACAGGATCTGTAGCCATGCCGTCAGCTGAAGCTTCATAAGCTGCCTTTGTTACCATGTTAACTGTTGTAAGAATCTCTTCGAAATCACCGATACCGAGGTTCTCAACAACTTCGCAGTTGATTGTATAATCATCAACTTTTTCATAACCTACAAGTCCGCTGATGTTAGCAGCTGCAGGGCCCTGCTTGAATCCATCCCAGCTGAAGATAACGTCATCTGCTGTCATATGGTTTCCTGCAGTATCCATGATGTTGTCATAGATCTTAACTGTGTAATGGGTATCATCTGTCTGCTCATAGCTTTCCATCAGAGCGTGATAATGCTGGATGTCTCCGGTTTCAGGATCACGTACGTCTGAAAGAAGTGTCTGGTAAAGCATTGGGAAGATGTTTCTTCCGCCCTGTGAGAATCCACCCCAAGGGATGAACTGTGCAGGGTCAGCCTGGATACCGACAACGATTTCCTTTGCTGCATCAGCATAAGGGTCTTCGGTTTCTGCTTCGGTGGTTTCTTCTTCAGTCTCGCCACCTGCTTCTGTTACAGCTTCGGTTTCTCCGCCTGCTGCAGCTGTTGTTTCTGCGGGAGCTTCACTTCCGCCGCACGCTGCAAGTGAAATAACCATAAGAGCTGCAAGAATCAAAGCAACAATTTTCTTCATCTTTTTCCTCCTGGTTGATCAGTACATTCGCATAGATAAGCTGCATATGTACACATTCTAATTACAAAACAATCATATACATTCAGGTCTTGTTTGCCCAATCAAAGATATTGACTGTTTTTATAAATACGATTTATAATCATGAACCCGCTGTATTTTCAAGGTTTTTCAGGCCATGCGTATTGACAGGTTCTGCAGTATTCCGGTCAATTACTACCTGAAAATCATCTGTGCAAAATCCGTGAATTCCAGTCTTTCTGTATTTATATCATGTATGTGTCCCGGATATACTTTTCTCAGATAGCTTTTTGCTTTATCTCCGCCAAGCCCGGCGATAAATTCATCATCCTCAAGGAACTCAGGGAAATTTCCGTCAACGTCGCCCATGCATCTGTAAAACAGGGTAAAGTTTTCATTCAGGAAGCTTTCGGTAAGGTTCCAAAGGTATGGATTCTGTTCATGCTTCGGATGGCTGTCCCTTCTTCTGATATATCCGCTGAACACGCCGGCATATGCAAATAACTCAGGATGCCTGAGTGTCATGTATGTGGTCTCCATTGAGCCGAGTGAAAATCCCGAGAAACCGCGGTGCCATTTATCTGCAATTGTCCTGAACCTGGAATCTATAAAAGGAATGCAGTCTTCAACAATGGTCTGTTCAAAGCCCTCAAAATTATCCACTGCCTCAAGCTCGTGAGGAAGCTGCATCATAGGATCATTTGATACTATGATGAACGGATTGATTTTTCCTTCAGCCAGAAGATTATCCATTATATAAGGAATCTTTGTGGCATACATCCAGCACAGTTCATTTCCCAGGGCTCCGTCCTGGATATAAAGGACCGGATAATTGCCGCCTTCGTGATAGCATGGCGGAAGATAAACCGTGCATCTCATCCATTCATTCAATGCGTGCGAAAAGTATATTTCTTTTGAAACCGAGCCGTGAGGAACATCGCGGATTCTGATGTCCGGGTTTTCCGTATCCGGGATTTCAACAAAATTTCCGAAAGCATGTCCGCCCGGAGTTACCGGCAGCTTATTATTGATGACCTGCATATCATCCATATAAAATGCAAGTTTTCTGTAACCGGTAAATTGAGAATCAAACGGAAAAACTGCCTCCCACACGCCGTCATCACGCTTTGTCATTTCTGACTCTTTCATTTCCTGGTAGCTGCCCAGGACTGCCTTCATTTTCTTTGCACCCGGAGCATAATAACGGACAGTAAGATTTCCGTCATCATCAAATTCGTCCATAGGCACCGGATATCCGCTCATCGGATCCGGAGGCCCGAAATGAACTTTCCGGGTCATGTTAAGCCTTAACGGTCTCCACTTGGTGAAAGTGATGGCTGATTCATGAAAAGCTTTGTTCTTGAGATATTCTTTTGAAAACATGATGCCTCCTCTGATTGTTTTTTTATAAAAATATTTTATCTTCGTTTACAGGGATGAGCAAATCAGCGTTTCTTATCTTTTTAATAAAATAAAATTATCATTTGCCAAAAAGAGCGTTGCTAAAGCTTTTTTAGCATAATATTCTCTTCATCTCTGAATGTATGAAATAAAAACATGCTTTTTCAGCCTTGAAAAATCGATAAAAAAAATTTATGATAAGATATATTTATAGGAGGGATATCTATGGAGCTATATCAGCTGGAGTATTTCAGAACTCTTTGTAAATACGGAAACTACACGCAGGCAGCAAATGAGCTTAACGTCACTCAGCCCGCTCTTTCCATGTCTGTAAAAAGACTTGAAAAGGAATTCGGCGAAAACATAATTGACAGACGTATGAAGAACTTTACGCTCACGGAAAAGGGCGAAGCTCTTCTCAACTGGGCAACAGCCATTCATAACGATGTCACCAACATGCGTTCCGAGCTCAACACCATCACGCGTGAGGCGCGCGAGCTTATCCGCATTGCAATGCCCATTCCGCTCTGCCCTGAGATTTTTTCAAGGGTTATTCCCCAATTTTCATACACGCATGCGAATGCCACCCTCAACATTATGCAGGAGGGCCATACAGCCATCGTAACAAAACTTATGGCTCACAAGATTGACATTGGTATTGTCTGCAAGGAGCTTACCAATTCCATGCTGAGCTATGTGCCTTACAAGCGTGTTGAATACTGCGCCTGCTTTTCACCGGATCATCCGTTTAATAACTATGATTACATTACGCCTGACATGCTGATGAAGGAAAAACTATATATTTCCGGTATCCAGAATACCATGACTGTGGCCATCAAGGAATATCTTTCAGACTATGAAAATCCGCCTATTGAACTTGTCAATGCGTACCCTGACAGCATCGCTTCACTTGCCCATGACGGAAACGGTATTGTTTTCTTCCCTAAACATGCAAGCCCTGCAAACAGTGCTCCTTTAAATCCGCCGCTTTACGGCGACCTTCTGATCGCATGGAGAAAAGATGAACCGCTCTCTGCCCTTCAGCAGGAGTTCATAAACTTTGCCCTGTCTGCTATGCAGGATGAATTACTGGAATCTGATCTTTGAAAACAGTTTGTCCACGGGAACAAAGAGAACTGCGCATATAACAAAATTTGATACGCAGTGTATAAGGTCAAACACTATTCCTGCGATCCACCATGAGACCATGACCTTAAACCCGCCGAAAAAGAGTGTGTATATTGCCGAAAAGGCTCCGAATAAAAGTCCGAAAACCGCAGATAGTATACTGAAAAACCAGACGCTGTGCTTACCGAAGCTCCGTCCGGTTTTTTTTGTGAGCATCACTGCCGCAACAAGTATTCCCCAAAGGTAATAATATGTCAGTGTCCACGGTCCGAACCCGAACCGCAGACACTCGATTGTTGCAAATACAAGGACAACAGGAATTACTTTCCAGCCGAAATACAGGGTGAACATTATGAGCATAAATGACACGAGCTCAATATTCGGTGCCCAGTCAAGTGCTATTTTCCCTGCTTCCAAAAGAACCACCATTATTGCCATATAGGCAATGTCGCGTGCACTGAAAGCAGGTTTATTGTTTTTCGTCTGTATACTCTCTGCCATATCAGAATGTTTCATATTTCAGCATGTAGCTGTCACCGTCGGCAACAGGCTGCTGGTCAGCCCCGTAAAGGCCGTAATCACCGTTGACATAAACTGCCCAGTAGGCATTTCCGGTATTATAATCTGCGTTAAGACCGTTGACAGTATATATCGTAAGGCCAAACTCTCCTGTCTCTCCTTCATACGAAAAATCGCCTTCTGCGGCAAGCTCATCCATTATGCCCGAAAGATATTCGGCATCGGTTTTTCCGGTGTATACTTTTTCATTACTCTGGTCATCAACCACGGTAAAGGTATATGCCTTGCTTCCGGCCTGAGCCGAAGGACGCGCCACAACGAATATCACGACGAAGGCCGCAATAAGGGCTGCCAGAACGGCAGCGCAGACAATGATTATTACTTTTTTCTTCTTCTGATCCATAAAATTTTACCTCTTTTCTCATTTTTCGGGGCATAAAAAAGCCCCCGTTCGATGAGACGGAGGTTGCAAAGATAAAACCTTAGTGCAACCAGGGTCTCGTGGTTATCGCACAATCACAGGCAGGTCTCCTGGCTGCCATATCAACATCAGTCCACGCCTTCCCGGTTTCCCAGTGACTTTTTGGGGCTGACTCCATGTACACAGTGACGAGTTCGCACAGGATTTTCACCTGTTTCCCTTTTCACCCGACATATGTCCGGCACCTATGATTTACTCTGCTATTCTATCTGTTTGTTTGGTGTTTGTCAATTACATAAGAAATGGTATACTTAAAACAAAAACGGAAAGAAATAAAATGAAAAATACATCGTTCCTCATTGCTTCGGACATACACGAGGTTGAAGGTAAAAGTCATCTGCCTGAAGTGCTTGCACTGTTTAAGGATATGAGCTTTTCGCTTGCTGTTTTCGGCGGCGATAATGCCGGCCTGGTCGGCGGAGGCGCAAAGATTTCTCCTGAAGAACGCGCAAAAAACTGGCAGCCTGTATATGACCTCAGGGACATCAGGTGCCGCATTCATGATGTTCTGGGAAAAGAAACCGAGTGCCTCTTTACTTACGGCTCGCATGATCTGAAGGAAATAAACGGGATAAGCTCGTTCTTTTCGGGACCGAAGTCGTTTGAAGGCTTCCATGTATACGGAATAAGCCACACGCAGATGCATTTTGAAAATGATGCGCAGACCACCCTTCCCGAGCCGAAAATGGCTCCTCTCAGACAGAGATTTGCAAGGGAAGACACAAAAGACGATAAACCAAAAGGGCCTCCTTCCCTGCCCCGTTTCTACAATGGCATAGACCTTGAAGATAAGAACGGTGCTTCGGCTCTTTCCGCAATCAGGGTCTTTAAAAAATGGCTTGAAGGGCTTACGGATTGCTGCCCTGTTTTTGTAATCTCACATCTGCCGCTTCATGCCCACAGAGGCGATAACCTCGGAGCTGCTGCCTGGACTGCTGCATTTAATGAAGCCGCAAAGAAACACGATGTTTTTGTTTTCTTTGCACATAACCACTCTGCCGAGGATTTCACCGATACAGACAGAAAGTATTACCTAGCTGCACCCGGAAATACCATGCCTGTTCAGGGCAGTACATCCGAAGAAGTTATTGAAACCGAAATTGATTTTACATATATGAATGCCGGATATATCGCAAGAGGCTGCGCAACTGCTGTAAAGATGGAAGATACAGATAATGACGGTTTTTATGACACAGTCACGTTCACGCGCCGCTGCCTTGACCCCGGTGAAAATGCTTTTGGGTCAACCGGTATCAATTCTCCTTACACCTGTAAACTAAGATGAAACCTCTGAAACTTGCCATAGCTGATAAAGACAGAAAATTTCAGAAAATGCTTGCACGGCTGGTTGCGGAAACAGATTCCGATATCCGCATCTGCAAGCCTGTTTCAACATCTGAACAGCTTTCTTCCCTGATAGACGAGGAGCAGCCGGATATAGTTCTTACCGGAACTGGCCTTTCCGAAAATGTACCCGAAAGCGGTGCTTCTTTCATCGTCTTAAGTGACAGCACAGATTATACCAGCGTACGCAGCGCATTCCTGCAGGGCGCATCTGACTACATAGACAGGGCCTGTGCGGAAAATGAACTGCCGGCTTCCCTTAAGAACCTCTGCGGCAGGATCCGCGAAGAAGGTATTATGAAAAGCCTTTCGCATGCCGGGGACAACATGAGGCGGCAGCTTTTCATCCACGATATTTTCACTGACATCCCGAAATCCCGCCCTTCCCTGGAATCCATAAATAAAAAGTACAGCTGCAGTTTCAGCGAGGGTCACTATATCTGTCTTTTTATCAAGCTTGACGGCATTTATGACACTGCTCTTTCGGGTGCCGATCTTTCCGGCCATATAGGGAGCATTGATGAAATGCTTGAAAACTCCCTGGGGCCTTTCTGCAGCGATATTCTGTTATCAAACAAAAATGACGGAGTCATGGCCATCATAAATTTCAGTGATGACAGGCAGGAGTTCATTGAGCAGCAGCTTCCTCTCATTTTTGCATATGCAGGAAATATCATAAAGAATACAAAAGGGCTTCATCATACCCTCTGCATCAGTTCCGTTTCTGAAGAATTCTATGATGCGGGCGCGTTGGTGGACGAATGCCGCAAATGCGAATGGTACCGTCTCTTCATCGGGATTGACCGCATTATAACCATAAATGATACAAAAACTATCTCTCCGAGTGATTCAAAAGTCATTGAAAAATACCGGAAGGAACTTTTTGAAAGCTTCAACCGTCTTGACAGCAAAAGCTTTGAAGATAAATTCAACTCATTTTTCACGCTCTCCCCTGATATTCTTGGCTCAAATGCCACAATGACCATGCTGCGGGAGCTCAGAAATTATGTGATCAATGATAACGCAGAGATACTGGAGGCCTGCAATTATCTTGAAGAAGCCAACAACAAGCTGTCCAGAGCCATGCACCAGCCTCTGAATGCGGCACAGTACCGCGAGCGTGTACTTGAGGTGTATATCGAAATAATCAATACCATATGTGAATACCCGCAGGTTTCCACCCTCCGTATACTCAGGCAGACTTATGCATATATAAGCCGTCACTTTGCTGAGCCGATCACCCTTGAAACAATGTCGGCCGTTACCGGTCTTAATCCGGGTTATTTTTCCAACTATTTCAAAAAAACCACCGGAAAACGTTTCACCGAATATCTCAATCAGTACAGGATAAATGAAGCCGAAAACCTGCTGGTCACAACAGGACGGAATATAAATGAAATCGCCGAAAGCACAGGCTTCGGCGATTCCAGATATTTCAGTAAGGTATTTAATAAATTCACCGGCATGACTCCTACTGAGTACAGGAACCGTCATACCGTTCTGCATTGATCAGCCCTTTGTCATCTCAGAAAGCCTTTTCCTTCTGACCCATGCACCTGAGTAATAATAAACGCCGCCTATTACCAGCGGAGACAGTCTTGCCAGCGCGTTTCCGAGGAAGAAGCCTACAACCTGCATTCCGAGAACCGTGCCGAACAGATATCCGAGTCCCAGTCTTAAAACAACACCGTCGAGGAAGCCTTCCCAGAAGCCGAGCGTTGCATTTCCGCTTCCGTTAATAACTGTATTATATCCTGCGCCTACAGCCGCAAGCACAAAGATTATGCAGCATATCCACATAAACTGCGGAGCCATGGACACAACATCCGCATCTTTAGTGAACAGCCTGAATATCGGGCCCGGAAAGATTACAGATGCTGCCGACAGCACAACCGCAACCAGTGTGCATAAGCCAATACTGTTTCTGACAAGTGACTTGCAGCGGTCTATATGATCCCCGCCCAGATTCTGGGCTATGATCGAACCGCCCGCGCTCTTTACGGCCACAGATACTATATTTGTAAGTGAAATGAACTTATCCGCAACGCCCCATGCAGCTGCCTGGACAAGACCAAGGTCATTGATCCACGCGATAAGAATAAGCTGTGAGAACTGGATGCAGAAACTCCTTGCAGCCATCGGAAGGCCGACCTTTAAAATGATTCTTGTCTTATCTGCCTTCGGTATGAAGCTCTTAAGCTTAAAGTCAAATCCGAACTGCTGACGTCTCCTGTACAGATAAATGGCAGAAACAACAAAAGAAATTCCCTGGCCCATGACAGTTGCAATGGCAGTGCCGACAACACCCATGTCAAAGACCACTATAAATATGATATCGCCGATGATGTTGAATACAGCGGCAATTGCAATAAACACAAAAGGAAGCTTGGATTCCCCCATTCCCCTGAGTACGGTACTTACCGCGTTATACGCAAATACCAGAGGAAGACCTATACAGGTGATCCTGAGGTAGCTGAGAGCTGCCTGCGCAGATTCTTCAGGTGTGTTCAGCCATCCGATTATGTTGGTTGAAAGTGCCAGACATACTACGCTTAAGAAAACCGCAATGCCGATGAGGATGGAAAACATGGTTCCTATTGTTTCATTCAGTTCTTTTTCCTTCTTTGCGCCAAGAAGCTGACCTATAAGGACCTGGCCGCTGCCGGCAAGTGAAGTGCATACAAGGGTGAAAAGATTCAGCATCTTTCCTCCCTGTGAAACAGCCACAGTTCCGACATTTCCTATAAACTGGCCGATGATGACCATATCTGTGGCGTTATACAGACTGTTTAAAATACTTGAAAGTAAAAAGGGAGTGACAAAAATGAGAAGGTGCTTTCTGATACTTCCCGTTGTAAAGTCAGTCCCTATTTTCTTACCTGATGCCATAAAAAACCTCCGGTTTGATCGTTAATAATATTATCAATCAATCGCGGAGGAAGCTCAATGCAGTATTTGCACATTTTGTGTAATTTTTACATATTGTTGCCGGCAGTTTTTTATCCTTTTCCGCCTCTCATCTTCGAAACGGTTTCAACGAATTCCCTGGATGATATAAGAGCGCACCCCTGCCCTCTTATGATTATCTGTTCCATTCCGTCTGAAGTTACCACAGCCACTCTGTACTTTTTCCCATGCGTGTGGGCAAACTTTTCAATATACTGGTCAGCTGTTTCTGCTTCTTTTGTAAAGACCACATGAATGTTGTTGTAATCAAAAAATTCCGTGTCGTGTCCTTTCACGCGGTAAGCGTCAAAAACTGCGATCACATCATATCCCATCCGGCCCTGATGGTCGCAGAGTTCTTCAAGAAGTGATATCCTTGCCGAGTCCATATTTGCTGCTGCCAGCTCTGCCAGTTCAGGCCATGCGTATATTAAATTGTATCCGTCGACCAGAAGATATTCTGCTTCACTCGGATGGAAAATCGTATCTTTACCGGTTCCGTGGATCTTTGGTCCCGTTTTGCTTTCATATACTTTTTCCCCCATCCGCTTTTTGAATCTCTTCTTGCGGACCGATGCCCCTGTTCTTGAAACTCCCGAAATAATGGCATCAACTTCTTCCGTTCCTATCCACCTCTGTTCGGAGCTGCCTCCCCTTACACCTGAAAGTCCAAGCTCAGGATCAGCATCCTCTGAAAACGGGACATGCATATGCTTGGTAACTTCATCATAAGGAATGATTATGCCTGAGCCTCCGGAACAGAAAACCGAATCCGCCGTATTCCTGACATCCCGCAGCGGGTCGTATGCCTTTTTTTCAATAACCTCCTCAGGATTGCGGCATGGGCCGTATCCGTCGGGTACAATTGTCAGTCTTCCCTTTCCCTTTGTATATGCGGCAACATCCTTTGCATAATCCTTAAGTGCCCCTGCCGGCACCCTGCCGCGTATTGTATTGTTTTCAGGCGCTGTAAAGACCGCATTCATCCTGTCAAGGTCTGTCATTGCCCTTCCGATTGTTTCTTCCGGCACCTCAAGTACAAAACGGTAGTACGGTTCAAGCAGCCGGCTTTCAGCCATCATAAGGCCCTGCCGTACTGCCCTGTATGTTGCCTGCCTGAAATCGCCGCCTTCAGTGTGCTTAGGATGCGATTTTCCTGCGACAAGGGTAATCTTCATATCAGTCACAGGTGAGCCCGTCAGAACGCCTCTGTGCTTCTTTTCCGCAAGATGTGTAAGTACCAGCCTCTGCCAGTTCTTCGCCAGTTTGTCCGTGCTCACTGTGCTTTCAAATACCAGTCCTGTCCCTTCCGGAAGCGGTTCCAGTTTAAGATGCACCTCTGCATAATGCCGCAGCGGCTCAAAATGCCCCACTCCCGTTACCGGGGCGGTTATTGTTTCTTTATAAAGGATTTCGCCCGAATCAAAGCCCACATTCAGGCCAAAGCGTTCACTTAAGGTTGAGGCCAGTATTTCCTTCTGGATCTCACCCATAACCTGGACGGATATCTCTTTATGCTCCTCGTCCCAGTTAACCGAAAGCTCCGGGTTTTCCTCTTCAAGCGTCCTGAATACAGGAAGACACAACACAGGATCCTTTTCTTCCGGAAGCAGGACCCTGTAGCTTAAAACCGGCATCAGAAGAGGTGCCATTTCCTCTGATTCAAAGCCGAAGCCCTGTCCCGAATAGCTTTCATTCAGCCCCTCCACACTGCAGATATCTCCGGCTGAAACATCCGGTACGGCAGCAAATTTTTCTCCTGCATAGATACGTATCTGATTGATTTTTGAAAGAGCATCCCCATCAGGAAGAGAATCCTTATTTTTAAGGCTCCCTCCCGTGATTTTCATCATAGTAAGACGTTTCCCGTTTCCGTCATGGAAGATCTTGAAAACTCTTGCTCCAAACTCTTCGGGATAATCAACCTCCATCGTGAGCCTGTCAAGTCCTGAAAGAAGGGCATCTATTCCGTCTATTTTAAGTGCCGAACCGAAAAAGCACGGGAAAAGCTTTCTCTCCGCGATAAGCTCGGGGATAAGCTCTTCGCTCACTTTTCCGCTTTCAAGGAATTCTTCCATTGCAGTTTCATCAGTCATTGCAATGCGGTCGTAGAACTCCTCATTCTTTGGGGCATTGAAATCAACAAAAGCCTCTCCGAATACACTTGTCACTTCAGAGAGGAGCTTTTGCCTTACAAAGCCTGCCTGATCCATTTTATTAAAAAATATTATTGTAGGAATTTTATACTCTGAAAGGAGCTTCCACAAAGTTTCCGTCTGACCTTTTATGCCGTCAGTTCCGCTTATCAGCAGTATGGCATAATCGATAACCTGCAGGGTTCTTTCCATTTCTGCCGAAAAGTCTGAATGGCCCGGTGTATCAAGCAGGGTAAACTGCGTATCACCGAAGCTGAACGAAGCCTGCTTTGAAAAAATAGTAATTCCTCTTTGGCGTTCCATCTGTCTGGCATCAAGAAAAGAATCGCCCTTATCAACTCTCCCAAAATTTCTGATTGCGCCGGATTTGAAAAGCAACGCTTCTGAAAGCGTTGTTTTTCCTGAATCCACATGGGCAATTATTCCGAGAGTGATCTTTTTCATTTCTTTTTTCCGTGTTCCTCGCAGAGCTTCATATATCTCTCCTCAGCCCGTGCAACACTGTCATCCCACGAAAGAGGGATAGTCCTCTGGGCTGTTTTGCCCACTTCTGCTGCGGCCGGCAGCGCCGCCTTTATTTTTTCCGCAATCCCCTCAGGACTGTTCTGGCATAAAAATCCGTTTACCCCGTCTTCTATTCCTTTTGAAGTGGTGCTTCCTTCGATCATGGCTGTAGGCGTTCCGGCCACAGCTGCCTCAACCGGAACCAGCGAAGATGTATCATAAAGAGACGGGAACAGTACCATGTCTGCCTTCCTGTAAAGGCTCTGAAGCACATTGCGGTCACTGACAAAGCCAAGCATTTTCACATCGTCCTCAATGCCAAGCTCCTTTGAAATCTCTTTCAGCTGCTTATCAAAAGCACCCTGTCCTACCATAAGGAACTGGAAGTCCATTCCTTCTTCCTTGAGGATTCCGCAGGCTCTTACAGCTATTTCTATATTCTTTTTCGGGCTTATCTGTCCGACATAAAGGAAAGTTGCCGCATCATCACGCACGCCCAGGCTTTTAAGTGCTTCGCAGTCCCCTTCGGATTCCATGAATTCCGTATCCGTGCCGTTTGGCATTATAACGATATTTCCCTTGTATCCGTAATCTTCAAGGACTTTTGCAGAATTTTCATTAACCGTCCAGACTTCATCACAGGAATCATAAAAACGGACGATAAGACCCACCACCCAGTTTGCAAAAAGTTTTGAATGAGTGGCCTCATACATATCGTCATAATACTTTGTATGGAATGTTGCAACCAGCGGAATGTTTTTCCTGCGGGCTATGCGTCTTGCTGACCATCCGGCAAGAAACGGCGCATGAGCATGCACCAGATCAAAATCCGTTTCTTTTATTTTTTTTCTGTATGCAGGTGATAATTCAGGCCAGCCCACGCGATATGGCTGCCCCGGGATCGGAATCCCCGGATACTGGATAGTTTCAAGTCCGTCAACTTTGGTTTTATTTTTATCATACGGAGCCACATAATATGATGTGTGTCCCTTTTTAGTCAGGGAGCGGCAATATGCCATCTGAACATGCCCCACGCCGTCTGTGACAGGCGGATATGTTTCTCCGAATTGTCCGAATATCATTAATGAAATGCCTCCATGAATATACTAAAACCCAATTAAATATTTTAGCATAACGGGCAGAAGTTTTCTATATTGATTAATTTTGGATATCTTCCTTCTGAGCAGCCTTCAGTTTTCTCTGTGCAAGAAAATTTCTCAGATATATCAGAAGGCCGACGATTATGAACAGATAGAACACGAAAAACCTCCAGGTAAGCATCGCCCAGAAGATGTAACCTGTTGTAAGGCCTGTGAATATTGCGTAAAAAGCACCCTCTGCAGCTCCCGCATTTCCCGGTGTAGGTATGAACGTGATTGATGCATAAACTGATACGATATTTACAAAACAGCTGATGAAATTAACCCATCCGCCGAATGCCATGATAACAAAAAACGGAATTGAACATATGCCTATCTGGTATAACATGCCCAGCCCCATAACCTTGGCGCAGAGAGGCCCTTTTTGTATGACTCTTTTTGTAGCCCTGCTGTATCCGTCTATATTCTCAGACCAGCTTGTATATGTCTTATACGGATCCCTGATTATTTTTATTCTGGCAAGAAGGTAAACAAACCAGTGCATTACCCTGACCATGGTGTTTTTAAAGAATGTAAATAACAGAATAACAGTCGGGAAAAATGCATAAAAAGCAAGGCCTATATAGCTTGTTACCTTTACGAAATCAGTTTTTATGAATCGGCTGAATACTATGAAACACAAAAGTCCCAGGATTACAAATGAAAACTGCATCGAAACAAAACCGACAAGCGGAATGGCTGCACTGTCAGCTGACTTTTCGCCGTTTTTCTTTAAGTAAAAAATCTGGAAAGGCTGCCCGCCGGCACCTGAAGGCGTGATATTGTCATAATAGCGGCCGAGAAGAACAGTTTCCGCACAGAGCCTTAAGTTTACGTGTCCGGAAACCTCACGCATAATAATGGCATATTTAAGGATTTCGGCAAGGTTTGCTATAACCCAGCATCCCACTGCCGGAATAAGGAACCACCATTTAAGCTCTATGTCGGAAAACTTTGTTGCACTGTCTTTGCCCGTAAACTCAGTTAATGCGGTCCATAAAATGACTCCTGCATTAAAGAGGACGAACAAAATAGTCAGGATTCTTTTACGTAAAGTTTTCTTATCAGTCACAAACTGAACCTCTGGTTTACAAAGTCCCAACTATTCTATCATTAAACTGCTGTTTATTCCAGTAAAAAAGGAATTGCCGGCACTTATTTGCCGTAATATGATCCGTAATATGCACCGTAATTTCCGTAAACGCCTTTTTCCTTAAGCTTAACCTTATTGAGTACAACTCCCAGGCACGGCGTTCCCGAGGCTTTCAGATCGTTCACAACGTTTCTTGCAAGCTTATAACTGATTGCATCGGCCGATACCACAAGTGCAACGCCGTCAACCGACTTTGAAACCACGGCGGCATCTGTTACATTCACCGAAGGTGCTGTGTCAATGATAACATAATCATAATTTACCCTTGCGTACTTGATTAGGGCACTAAAGCGTTTTCCGGCCAGAAGCTCACTCGGGTTAGGAGGGACCGGCCCTGAAAGTACCATGTCCGGTCCGCCGTCTTCATCCCGGCTTATTATCACGTCTGCGCCCACCATTCCCGAAAGGAAATTTGAGAGTCCTGCTTTGACGCCTCTGATCCTGTATTCTTTTATCATTACACTGTTTCTGAGATCGGCATCAATAAACAATACCTTTTTCCCGAGTTCGACCAGTGATCTGGCAAGGTTAAAAGATACAAAACTCTTTCCGTCATTAGGAATACAGCTGGTTAAAGCCACAACCTTCACGTCCTCGCCGCTGAACTGTATGTTTGTTCTCAGTCTTTTAAATGCTTCATCTGTTCTGTAATCCAGCTTCTTCAGACTGCCTATTTTTATGTCCTGCATTCTTTTTTCCTTTCTCGTTCTCACCTGCCACAGGAATTATTCCCAAAGTAGGCAGTCCCAGGTATTTTTCCACATCTTCTGTGGTTTTTATCTTATCGTTTGCCATATGGATTATCACGATAAGCACCGCCGAAACCAGAAATCCCAGTATGAAAGCAATTACCGTATACTTGGCAGTTGTCGGATAAGAAGGTTTATCAGGAATAATGGCCTCGTTAACAATGCTTACCATATTGTCCACATTCATGACATCGCAGATTTTTTTTGATGAAACATCCGCAAGTTCATCCGCAACTGTTGCTGCCAGTTCCGGATTTTCATCTGTAACGCTTATTGTTATCATCCGCGTGCCTGAAATATTCTTTGCGCTTATTTTTGAATGAAGCTCAGATGAACTGATATCAAGGCCAAGGTTATCAATAACCGTGTTCAGCACAGCCACATTCTTTATTATCTCGACATAGTCACTCGAAAGTGTGGTTGATGAACTGAGGTCACTGCTTGAAAGCGTGCCCTCACTCTGCCTGTTGATTATCATAATGTTTGTATCAGCCGTATATTTAGGCACAGCCATAAATTTAAAATAAACAAAACTAAGCACTGCACAGATAATCGAAACACCTGCAATTATCATCCAGTGTCTCAGTAAGGTTTCAAAGACCTGCGTAAGGTCTATTTCCACCACATCATTCCGTCCGGCTGTCTGATTCATATTTCCGGAATATTCATTAGTCATTCTTTATCTCCATTTGCCGCTTACTGCGGATTTATATTACTTTATTTCTTATCACTGCTTCCGGATTTTCGCAGAAGATTTTCTTTGCAGTATCGTTTCCGTAACGTCTGCTTACCAATCTAAAAGCACCTTCCAGATCAGGTGGCCTCACCTCGTTGGAATGCGCATCACTTGCTATAAAATGCACCAGTCCTTTCTTAAGGAGTTCTATGGCAAACCTTCTCTCTTTACTGAAAATCCCGCCGGTCAATGAATCGGCATTCACCTGGATATAAGCGCCCTCCGCTATCAGATTAAAAATATGGTCCGGATTTTTAACAAGAACCGGGTATCTTTCGGCATGTGCTATTATAGGGATATATCCGGCATTTACGGTTTCACGTATACTGTCGCGGATTTCCGGGAAACTGAAAAGCAGGGAATATTCAATAAGGACATAATTCGACCCTGCCATTGTCAGCGTTCTTTTCTCACGCAGGTCAGAAAGCATTCCGGAATAACAGTAAATTTCCTGTCCGGGATATAAATAAAAACCGGGGTACACTTTCCTGACATATTCACTTAATGACATAAAAATTTCCATGATTCTGCCGGCATCAGGCGTAGATTTTCCGGGATGATAATGCGGGGTGAGGACCATCGTTCTTGTTCCATACATATAAGCTGTCTCAAGCATTTTCAGGGCTTCATCCTCGTTTGGAGCACCATCATCAACACCATATAAAATGTGGCTGTGGATGTCATATAAGCCATTATCCGTTAACACCGTTTTCAACATATCCAAACTTCCAAAAAGTAAATTATTAAAAACTCGTTGTCCATTATACCAAACTTTCATAATGTTTCAACTATATTCGTACAACATAGCCAATCAAAAAGTCCAAAGTTCGTTAACTTTTAACATACTCATATACGCTGACCTGTTGCACAATGGCAATGGGGAGAGTAAGTTTTCTTTATTAATCACGCCAGTCAATGCACAAAATACTCCGGTCTTTTGAGTGAGGGGAGAAAACAAGCGATAATACCACGTAATGTTATTTGGGCGAGGTTTTTTATGGACGGTAAAATAATCAGGGAATTAAGAGAATCCAGAAGCTGGTCACAGGTTACACTGGCCAAGCAGCTGGGAGTTACCAAGCAGTGTATTTCGAATTGGGAAAACGGCAATATCCAGCCATCTGTTGATGCTCTTGTGAGACTTGCAGATGTTTTTGATGTTTCCACCGATTATCTCATCGGACATGACAATAAGAAAATTATTGATTTTGCAGATGTCAGCATGAAAGACGCAGCGTTCATCAATCAGATGATCAAGTACATCCAGGAACTCAACAGACTGAAAGCAGATAAAGATAAAGATAAATAAATAATTAATAAGGGCTGAGGC
>JAZUFV010000097.1:0-24860 GCA_045640845.1 Lachnospiraceae bacterium | reverse complement strand
TATCGCAATATCATTTTCAACATTCTCAAGCACCTTCACCGCAACATCAAGTCCGGATGTCTGTCCGGCAGGGAGGTCCTTCTGACTCTGGTCGCCGGTCACAACAACCTTTGAGCCGAAGCCTATTCTTGTAAGGAACATTTTCATCTGAGCAGGCGTGGTATTCTGCGCCTCATCAAGAATAATGAAAGCGTTATCGAGCGTGCGGCCTCTCATGTATGCAAGAGGGGCAACCTCGATCAGGCCTTTCTCACAGTTTGCAATGTAACTGTCTGCTCCCATGATCTGATAGATCGCATCATAAAGAGGACGCAGATACGGATCCACCTTGCTCTGAAGATCTCCCGGAAGAAAGCCCAGGTTTTCACCTGCTTCTATGGCCGGACGGGTCATTATGATACGGCTCACATCGCCGTTCCTGAAAGCCTCAATGGCCATGGCCATGGCAAGATACGTTTTTCCTGTTCCTGCAGGACCAAGCCCGAATACGATCATATTGTCACGGATCTTTTCCACATACGTCTTCTGATTGAAGGTTTTAGGCTTGATAGGTCTGCCGTTAATGGTATGGCAGATAACATCGCCCTCAAGTTCAGTCAGGCTCCTGTGTTCCTTTGCGCCTGCCATTGAAAGCGCATAATCAACGTTCTGGCCTGAAACAGAGCCGCCTTTTTTTATCAGTTCCGCAAAATCCCTGATGATCCTTTCAGCCTGGGCAACAGGGCCTTCCTCGCCCACAATTCTGATTCCGCTTTCTTTTGAAAGAACTGTAACATGAAGTCTCTTTTCTATTTTTTTAATGTTTTCATCATATTCGCCGAAAATTTCTTTTATGTCTTTTGCGGCAAGCTCGATCGTAACTGTATTGCTCAATTTTTTTCCTTTCACTGCAGGTTTATAACTCCATGTAGAAGATAACATTTTTCACCTGTTAAAACAAGAATACGTCCAAAAATCATTTGACGATTTTTTTTATTGTGTTATAATACCCCTGTTCGCACATGCGGCGAATAATAAGAATAAGCAAAAGAATAAGCAATGGAGGGGGGTTAGTTCCGGCTTATGTCTAACGTAATCGTTAAAGAAGGCGAGTCTATCGACAGTGCTCTTCGCCGTTTCAAGAGAAATTGTGCTAAGGCAGGTATCCAGCAGGAGATCCGCAAGCGTGAGCATTACGAGAAGCCAAGCGTAAGACGCAAGAAAAAGTCTGAAGCAGCTAGGAAACGTAAATACAACTAATAACTAAATTGGCCGGTGTTTTAACACCGGCCTTAGTTTTTGTTCTGGTTTTAATTGTCTGAACGGGAGTACCCGTTTTTCATATTCTCACTGGCTGAAAGCAGCACCTTCCCCAGGGTATTTATGGTCTCTTCTTTAGCCATCCGGCAGATTTCCTCATTTGCCTTTTCAAGCATTGAGTATTTATCTTCTTCCTGCATGAGTTTATCAAACTTGTTAAGAATATACCTTCCCTTTGATGCTGTGGTCAGCTGATATCTTTCAATATCCTGGATGCACTTTCCGTATGCGGAGTCTGCAAGAGCTCCGATCAGCCTGCTTCCCCAGTAGAAGTTTTCCGTTGAAACATCCTCGGAAACATCCGAAAGATATGCCGGCAGCTTATCAACATTTGTATAGACAGGAATTATCGTGTTAAATGTATTCGGTCCGAAGCAGATCCACTCCACACTCTTAAGTTCATCAGGCATGCCGCCTCTTATCTGCAGAATGGCCATCTCGCCTGTTCTGTTGATTCCTATCGGACGGTAAACACCCTTCTTCGGATTATCGGCACGTACGTAAGGATCGTAATCTGTTCCCTGAAAATGCGATGAAAGAACATATTTGATATCCTCAATAGTGATCTTCTTTTCCGGAACAAATGACCATGGAATATCATCACTTTCAGGTGTAAAGTCCGCTCCGTCCCCATCCCAGATATAGGTATGCGGAAGGAAACAGCGTCCCATGTACCAGCCTCTCGGAGTATTGTAGACATGGTCTGCATCCGAATGCGAGCCAAAGGCAACTCTCGGATTAAAATCCTCATCTTCCTGAAGGTCAAGGCAATTGTCTTTCAGGAAATCCTTAAGATCTTTTGAACACAGATAGTTCTCACCTTTGCCCAGGGCATCATCCCAGTCAAACCGGTCAAGGCCGAACTGGTTAGGCATGATGACTATCTCCTCATCTTTAACCCTGCATGCGATCCAGTGATGTCCGCCGATGCTTTCAAGCCACCAGACCTCGTCAGAATCGTTGAAGGCGATTCCGTTCATTTCATAAGTGCCGTACTTTTCAAGCAGGCTTCCCAGACGGATGATGCCTTCCTTCGCGCTTCTGATATACGGAAGAACCAGGGTCACCAGGTCTTCCTCACCTATTCCTCCCGGAATATCCTTTTCTTTTTTTGTTTTTGCTTTCTGATAGATCACCAGCGGATCTGCTGCAAGAACACGTGGATTTGAGGTTATTGTTTCAGTTGCCGTCATTCCCACGTTTGCCGCATTTATGCCGCATGCCGGCCAGAGTCCTTCCTTAAGGTCCACGTTAGGGCATGTGGTATATCTGAGAGGTTCATCCGGAAGCTCTATTTCCAGATGTCCTATTACGCTCTTATATTTCTTCGGCTGATCTTTCGGCTTTACAACAATAAGCTTTTTTATATCAAAATGACCGTCGTCATTTCTGGCTATCATTGTTGACCCGTCATTTGTGGCGTTCTTTCCTGCAAGAATTGTTGTACAAGGCATGGTTGTTCCTCCAAAAATAATCTTTTGAAAGATTATACTCTGTTTTTGGTCATTTTTTTAATATTCTTCAGGATGATCAGAAGAATTATGCATACAACCGCGCAGGCGGCAGCCATGATAAATGATGCGTTGTAGCTTCCCGTTGCCTTAAAAAGTGCATTTGATGCCGCATTGGCACAAACTGACGATACTCCAAGTCCGCAGATAAGGAATCCGTAATTTCTTCCGGAATACCTCGGCCCGAAAATATCAGTGGTGATTGCCGGGAAGATGGCAGCGGGCCCTCCGAAAGCAAAGGCAGCAACCAGCACAGCCGCAAAATACAGGCTTCCGCCGGCAAATACCAGAGAAGCCGCACTTAAAAGATTCAGCGCTCCCAGGATCAGCATGGCCGGAATCCGCCCTATCTTATCTGATGTTACCGCCATCAGTATCCTGCCGAGCGCGTTGAATACGCCCGTAAGTGAAAGGCACAGAACCGCTGCGGCCGCTGTGAGCCCTCTTTCAATTCCCAGTCCTTTAATAAGAGGGGTAAGCACATTCCAGCTGGCATTATAGAAGAATTCGCACAGGAAGATTATCCAGAACGGGATTGTCCTTATGGCCTGCCCCAGCGAAAGGCTGGTATCTGAATAACTGAGGCTGTTTACCTTTGGAGTCTTAAGAGCTGTGTATTCCCCCGAAGGACTCTTTATAAGAATTGTTGCAATAAGTCCGATGACTCCCAGCACAATTCCCATTATAAGAAGAGTCCTGCTTATGTTCAGTTTTTCAAGCATTCCGCTGAATACAGGGGAAAATACAACCGTTGACAGTGCAAATGCACCCGATGCCATTCCCGAGGCCAGTCCAAGTCTGTGCGGAAGCCATTTCTGCAGTCAGTTAAGTGAGCACGTGTATACGAAGCCCACGCCGAATCCGCCTATCACGCAATAAAGCAGGTAGAACAGGAAGATGGAGCCTCCCTGAGGAATAAAAGACGATGCAGCAACGCCTGCCCCGAAAGCTATGGCTCCGTATATTGCACTGGTCTTCGGGCCTATCTTGTCCTGAATGATGCCTCCGAGCAGGCATCCGAATGTAAAACAGAACAACATGACCGAAGCCACCAGATTAACGGAACCTTCATCCCAGGAATACCATTCGATTGCAGGAGCCTTGAATACGCTCCATACATAAATGACACCCACGCAGAATGTGGCTGCAAGGCAGGCTATTACGGTTATTATGCTTATTTTTTCAACAGTTTTTTCTTTATCAGTCATTTTCTGCCCCATCAGATGCAAAAGCTCTTTGCAGCCTGGGCAGCTTCTGTTGCATTTTCAGTATATGCGTCGGCACCGCATTCCTCAGCAAATTCCTTAGTGATAGGTGCTCCGCCTACCATGATTTTGAAGTTTGCTCTTTCAGGAAGTGCGTTAAGCTGTGCGCAGATATCCTTCATATTTGCCATGGTTGTGGTAAGAAGTGATGAAAGGCCGACAACTTTTACTTCCGGATCCTTAGCAGCTTCAATGAACTTTTCTGCAGTTACGCTTACACCAAGATCAACAATTTCAAATCCTGCTGATTCAACCATTATGCCGACAAGGTTTTTGCCTATGTCATGAAGGTCACCGGCAACTGTTCCGAGAACAAATTTTCCGATCTTCGGAGCATCCCCTTCTGAAAGGTGAGGTTTCAGAACTTCAAGACCTTTTTTTACAGACTTTGCTGCTACAAGCATCTCAGGAACAAAAATCTTTCCTTCCTTAAATTTTTCTCCGATGCTGTTCATAGCTGCGATGAAACCATCATTCAGTATTGCAGCCGGTGCATCGCCTTCATCAAGGCCCTGCTGTACCAGTTCCGGCACAAGTTTAACTTTTCCTGTTTCAACTGCAGTCTGGATATCCTGAATCTTTGACATTTTCTTTTCCTCCGTTTTTTAATCACTCTGATAATATTTTCCTATAAGTTATATAAAAAGCAGCCGGTAAAACATATTTTCCCTTCGCCGTAATTATATTCAACATTGTTTTTTGTGCACACATCAGACACAAAAAGCCCAAATGCTTCCATTGAAGACATGCTCTTTTCCGGAAACCTGCACGGTGCATCTGGGTACGTGCACTCACTGCATATGGTACATGAGCCCGCTGTAAGCGGAAGACAGTCCGGAAAAAGTTTCCTGGATTTTTCGGCAAAAGCACGGAACGTTTCCGAATGCTTTTTTTCCGCAGCCATGATGCCGTCCCAGTCAAAAGAATCTTCCACCTCTCCGATGGTCTGAACTATTATTCCTTCTGTATAATTTTTGATCTTTGCATTATTTTCGTCAATGCTTCCGCAGCCCGGCGGACATGCCCAGTTTTTCCCGTATTTCCCGCAGGTGTTAACTTCGCACATTTTTCTCACACTGTCAAGGCATTCAAGGGTCTTTACATCAAGATCCTCACAGACCGTAAAGCCTGTATCAAGTGCCATTTTTTTGATTTTTTCGTTCATTAATATTTCCTCTGTCATTCAAAGCCCAGATTATCAACAAAAACATCCTGGAAGTCTTCACTGCCGGCCAGTTCTATGTGCTTTGTTTCTTTAGCAAGCCTTGAAGCTGTCTCCAGTTCTTCGCGGTCCAGAAGTACTTTCTTTGCGCCTTCACCGGCAGCGTTTCCGATATGCTGCACTCTTCCGTAAAGTTCTTTTGGGATAAGTCCGGTAATGAAAGCGCTTTCAGGATCCATATAATTTCCGAAAGCTCCGGCGATAAGCACTGTCTCTATATCTGAAACCTGAACGCCGGCTTCTTTTGCAAGCAGCTCTATCCCAGCTGCAATGGCTCCTTTTGCCAGCTGCATCTCCCGCACATCTTTCTGTGAAATATATACTTCGTCTTTCAGATAAAAACGGCTGCTGTCATCTTCAGTACAAAGCTTTCCGGTTTCGTCAATGTTTCCGGTTTTCAAAAGTACGGCCACTGCATCCAGAAGGCCGGAACCGCAGAGTCCTGAGGCTTCCTGATTCACGCTGCGTTCCGGGATCACGCTGCACTTTATTTTACCGTTTTCAAGGCTCACATGGCTTATGGCTCCTTCCACGGCCCTCATTCCGCACTCGATCTTGGCGCCTTCAAACGCCGGACCGGCAGCAGTGGAACATGCCAGTGAAAAATCTTTTCTTCCCAGAACTATTTCTCCGTTCGTGCCTATATCTATAAGAAGAGTCAGGTCTTCTCTTTTATCAAATTCCGCTGCAGCCATGCAGCCCACGGTATCGGCCCCCACAAAGCCTGCTATGTTCGGAAGCACTGTAACTTCGGCTCCCGGTATGGTTTTAAGGCCAAGCTCATCCGCTTTCAATGTGACTGCCTCTTTGACCATCGGCTCAAAAGGTGCCGCCGCAAGCGATGCAGGAGATATCCCTAAGAAAAGGTGGTGCATGCAGGTATTTCCCACGAATACCGCCCTTTCTATTTCTGAAGTCTTTATCCCGGCTGACGCAGCAGTCTCCTCAAGCAGACCGCATATTGTCTCCCTGACACAGCCGGTCAGTCTGTCAGGCCCGTTTTCAACAGAATACTCTATCCTGCTTATAACATCAGCCCCAAACTGAACCTGTGGATTTAATGCAGAAGCATGTGACAATTCCTGTCTGCTGTCAAGATCCATCAGAAAGCAGACAATGGATGTTGTTCCTATATCCACCGCGGCTCCGTATCTTCTTCCCTCGCCGGGTGCCGGCTTTCCGGCTTCTTTTTCCGGTTCGAAACCGGCCTGTCCGTTTGCTCCTTTTGTTAAGGTGGCAACATTCACATCTTCACTTACAAAAAAGCGGCAGGCAAGGACTTTCTCAGCCGGTTCGCCCGGAAGACCGTCTTCACACTTCCGTGAAACAAGCACTTCGCACTTACCGCATTTACCTTTTCCTCCGCATGGGGAATCAGGAGCAAGGCCTGCCAGAATCTCAGCTTCCAGCAGGCTTGTCCCCTCTTTAACTTCTATACTTACATTCTCTTTTACAAAATTAACCCTCAAGACAGAACTCCTCAAATGCCTCAAAGAATGCGTCTACATTTTCCACCGGTGCATTCGGCGGAACGTCACAGCTGGAAGAAAGCCAGAAGTTTTTGTACCTGCTGCATTTTTCAAGCAGCTTCTTTGTCTCCTCTTTCACCACTTCAGCCGATGCGTTCGTAAGTATCTCTGCAGATGCAAGATTGCCCATAACAAAAGCATCTTCCGGCGAAGTTTTAAGCATATCTTCAAGATCTATTGAATTTCCGAAATGATAACCGGCACAACCGGTTGAATAAATATCTGCTGCCTGCAAAGGGGTATTGTCACCGCAGTTATGATAGAAAATGAGGAAGTCATCGTCCTGGATCTCATCAACTATCTTTGCAACATAGTCACTTGAGAATTCCTTTGCAAGACCCGGAGAAAGAAGGCCTGCCAGAGGTTCTGCCATAACAACGCCCTGTGCCCCGTCTTCTTTGAACCTTTTCATGTTTCCGATGAGGAATCCCGTTACTTTCTCAAGTACGGCATGAACCACATCCGGATCAGTGTAGCAGCTAACCATTACCTCATTAACATCCATGAGCCTTCCTGCCAGCGAGAACGGGCCTATGCACTCCGCAAGTAAAGGTCTGTCCGTTATAAGCTCTTTTGCCTTTTTTATTCCTTCATGGACTGTATCAATTCTGCCGGCTCCGGCCTTTGGAAGTTCCAGTGCTGCCGCATCATCTTCATCCTCAATAAGCTGGCCGATAATAGTCGGAATCTCATTTTCCGAATAAACGCAGTGTGCACCGAATGCCTCGGCCTCAACAGAAAGGTCCATATATGCAAGGGCTGCCGGCATATCATATCTGTCGGTTATTGCCTTCATGCCTTCTGCCTGTTTTTCAGGGTCAAGCAGGAGCTCCTTTGTTGAAACCCCTAAAAGCTTTCCTGCAGGGAAAGTAAGTACCGGAAGAGGACGTTTCTTCGGATCCTCCATCATCGCCTTTGCCCATTCACGCATATTAACATATTTTTTCATTGTTTTCTCCATGTTTATACTGACTTATTTGTATGGATTGTACTGATCTCTTATCTTATAAAATTCATCGTAGAAGATTTCTGCGTGTGCCGGAGCAATGGCTCCCGCATCAAAGATAAGACTCCCCGAAGGTCCGAAAAGGCTTGTCACACGGCGGGCCTCCTCTCTGATCATTTCTTCAGTTGTGCTTTCAAGGCTGAGCATCTGTTCCCAGTTAGGGCCGTCAAATATTACCTTTCCTGCATACTTTTCAAGAACCTTTTCCTGATCATTATACGGATAAAAAAGACTCAGCAGCATTTCCGGACCGGTTTCCATAATATCGTCAAAGAGGCCGTCCACCTTTCCGCATGAATGATAAGCATAGATCATTCCGTTAGCCTTAACGGCATCTCCGACTGCCTTGTCATATGGCATAAGAAATTCCCGGTACATCTCGTTTGATACAAACTGACCGTGCTGGTAACCCATATCGTCCATGTTCAGGATAATGTCAGGGTGATAGTATTCTTTGATCTTTGCGACCATTTTTACACGGAATTCCGTAATGGCCTGCATAAGTTCTTCAAAAGCCTCCGGCTCTTCATAAATAGCCTCAAGTGCAGGCTGAAAACCTAAAAGCGCATGGAGTCTCTCCCACGGGCCGCTTTCCCAGAGATAAATAATCAGCTTATTTTCATAATCCAGCGTTGATGTGAGTTCTGCGGCTTTTGACCAGTCTATTTTATCAATGTCAGGGAAGGTTATCTGTTCCTTCCACTTTGTGATATCGGTGCATGGTTCCCTGCCCGGAATAGGACTGGCGCCCTTGATATCTTCCTCATATTCCCACCAGCATCCGAAATAATCGTATCCGCTGCCGCCTATTCCCATGGCATACGGAGGACGCTCGGCAACCACATCTGTCGGGTTGATCGGCTGCAGACAATCCCTGGCTGCAGGTATCCACTGAGCAAGTCCGTCCCTTTTGATCACATGAAGAGCATTTTCTCTTTCGTTCATATATCAACCTCCGTCAGTCGTTTATTATCCGCAGCATCAGTAAGGATTGTACTGATCACGGATCTTATAGAATTCATCGTAAAAGATTTCCGCTTTTTCAGGAGCTATCTGACGTGAGTCAAACATAAGGCTGCCTGTAGGTCCGAACGTCTTTGTTATACGTCTTGCTTCCTCGCGGATCATTTCCTCTGTTGTTCCGTCAAGCTCCAGCATCTGTTCCCAGTTAGGAGCCTGGAATACCATCTTGCCGCCGTACTTTTCAAGTGTGGCTTCAGCATCGTTGTACGGATAGAAAAGTGCTGCCATCAGATCCGGTCCGGTTTCATAAATATCATCCATCAGTCCGTCAATTTTTCCGCAGGAATGATATCCGTACAGCATTCCGTTTTCTTTTACGGCATCTCCTATGGCCTTGTCATAAGGCATGATAAACTCACGGTATATTTCATTTGAGACAAACTGACCACTCTGGTATCCCACATCATCCATACTGAGTATCATATCAGGATTATAATACTCTTTGATCTTAGGGATCATGGCAATCTTGAAATCGGTAATTGCCTGCATGAGTTCCTTAAAGCTTTCCGGTTCTTCATATATTGCCTCAAGGGCATTCTGGAAACCTACCAGGGCATGGAGCCTCTCAAACGGGCCGCTTTCCCAGAGAAAAACAACCAGTTTATTTTCATAATCAAGCTTTGATGTCAGTTCCTTTGCCTTTTCCCAGTCTATTTTTTCAATATCCGGAAATGTTACCTGTTCTCTCCACTTGGTGATATCTTTACATGGTTCCCTGCCCGGAAGCGGGCTGGCACCTTTTATCTCTTCTTCAAATTCCCACCAGCAGCCAAAATAATCATATCCGCTGCCTCCTATTCCCATGGCGTAAGGAGGGCGTTCCGCAACTACATCTGTAGCCATTACCTGTTCAAGACAGTCTTTGGACGCAGGAAGCCACTTTGCAAGCCCGTCCCGTTTGATAACATGATAAGCGTTTTCTCTTTCGTTCATAACACACCTCCTTAATGATAAGAAAATCATATCATTTCCCCGTAGTTTTGTGCATCTGCTTTTTAGGATGATATGTTTCCGTTTTGGAAACGTATTTTATCAAGTTAAATGTTGATTTATGGCGCATAAATGATATGATTTTATCAGATAAGACGTTAACATATTTACAACAGAGGCTGCTTATATGGATGGGAATAATTATCAGCATATAAATCTTCAGCAGATGCAGATATTTCTCTCTGCCTGCGAAACAGAAAACTTTACAAAAACTGCCGAAGATCTGTATTTTTCCACGGGCATGATAAGCAAAAAAATCTCGGCTCTGGAAGCGAGTCTCGGCGTCAGACTGTTTATACGCGAAAAGAACCGTGTAAAGCTCACCGACTCCGGAAAGATGCTGTATAACGAATGGTCTTCCATTTACAACAATCTTATTTTTTCAATAAAAAAGGTTTCCCACACATCGTCCGCCGGTTCGGTTCCCATCACTTTCGGGCTGAGTGAGCTGGTAAACATCGACAGATACTTTGTTCCTCTTATCGCGTCTTACAAGAAAGGGGATTCGTCCGCTCTTTTCAGTGTCAGCCTTAAACTTGATTTTGACCTTCTTGACAGGCTTGCTGACGGTACTTATGATGTTGTCTTTCTTCCGAAATTTTTTGAACCTGTCATTGAAGAATCAGGGAAATTTAACTATTTTCTTGCTGTTTTTTCCCCGCTCTACGCTGCCATGAAGTCAGAAAATGCCCTGTCAAAAAAAGAGCTCATCTCCATTGCCGATCTGAAAGACCAGCAGTTCCTTCTGAGGGACCCTGAAGATGACCCTTATTATCATAAATACTTATTCGGTCTGTGTGCCCAGGAAGGCTTTGTTCCGAAAACCAGATCATATATTGATGATGTGCTTAACATTTACGATGTTTTCCTCAACATGGATGAAAACAGTGTGCTCATATCCGATAACTGTTTCCACGGATTCACTTCAAAAGCGGTTGAATTCCGTGAAATAGAAAATACAGAAAGCGGACTGCTCATGGTATGGCGGAAGGATTCTGACCGCACCATAAGCCAGTTTGCCGAATTTGCCAAAAACTTTTACAAAAACCAGAAGACTGTATGAGGTAACGAAAATGCTTACGACAAGAGAAAATTTTCTGGCCACGCTTAAGGGAGAAAAAGCTGACCGTTTTGTAAACCAGTATGAATTCATGGAGATCATTACCGACCCTGTCATGTTTGACATAGGAGGGATGCCGTTTACAATGGCTCCCGGAACCACACAGGTCTCGAAGTGGGGAGTCACAAATATCTGGCCAGAGGATTGTCCCGGTCCTATGCCTCTGAACAATCCGGAAACCAACGTCATTACCGATATTGAGGAGTGGCGCAGCCAGATAAAAGTTCCTGAGGTACTTCTTCCTGATGAAGCCTGGGCCCCTGCAGAAAAGCAGATAAGCGAAGTGAACCGTGACGAAAAACTGATCGCTGCTTTCATTGCTCCCGGCATTTTTGAAAAAATACATTATCTCTGCGGCATGGAAGATGCCATGGTAAACCTGATCACAGATCCTGAACCGATGCATGAACTTATAGATTTCATGGTTGAGTGGGAACTGAAGCTGGCAGATGAACAGATACGTCACCTCCATCCTGAAATCCTGCTGCACCATGATGACCTGGGAAGTCATAACAGCACATTCTTTTCTGCTGAGATGTTTGAGGAGTTCTTTGTTCCTGCTTATAAGAAGGTTTACGGATTTTATAAAGAAGACGGCTGCATCATTGTCCATCATTCAGACTCATACGCTGCAAACCTTGTTCCTGCAATGATAGATATGGGCGTTGATATCTGGCAGGGATGCACAAACACAAACAACATTCCTGCACTTATCAGCCAGTACGGTGACAAGCTCTGCTTTATGGGAAGCATAAACTCCGCAGATGTTGATACGCCTGATTGGACGCCGGAAAAAGTCCGTGCGGTTGTGGAAAGGGAATGCCGTGCCAACGGAACATCCCACTTTATTCCATGTCATATCCAGGGAGCTCCCGTAACCGTGCATCCGGGCGTTTATGACTGCATAACCAAAGAGATTGACCGCATGAGCAGGGAAATGTTCTGATCAGTTCTGCCAGGCCTTTCTTATATGGGTTATATCGCTTCCGTCTATAAGCACCGCGTCAAAGCGGCAGAATGTATCGGCAGGAATGTGCCTTTCGGCCATAAACCACTGAGCCACCCGCATTATTTTCTGCTGCTTTTCACGCGGTATTGCAAACAGTGCTCCTCCCATTTTCCGGTTTTTTCTGTATTTTACTTCGATAAAAACAAGTTCTTTTCCGTCGCGGGCTATTATATCGATCTCACCTATCTTCCGGCGGTAGTTCCGGCATATGATTTTCATTCCCAGATTTTCCAGATGTTCGCAGGCAAGATCCTCGTATTCGTTTCCTAATTTTCGTGTATTCATGGGCAGAAATGATAGTTATCCACATCACTGTGGTGAAGTGCGAAACTGCATACTTCTAAAGAAGTATGCGTTATTTTTTGTGACGGTTACGATTTTGAAATTTTTGAAAAACGTGTAATTTTCAGCGTTTTTCACAAAAATAAAAGAATTTCAGAAAAAGAAGTTTTTATACTTCTTTAGAGTTATACTTCCAATTGAAAGCTTTAAAATAAGGGTTTTCCACAGGTGTTAAATATATCTGTGGATAAATGATCTGCGGTGGATATCCAGAGGACCGTACTCTCTGATTGCAGCAATATGTGCAGCAGTTCCATATCCTTTGTGTGACGCAAAACCATACTCAGGATATTTCTTATCATACTCATACATAAACCTGTCCCTTGTAACTTTTGCTATAATACTTCCCGCAGCAATAGAAATGCTCTTTGCATCGCCTTTGATTATTCCGGTCTGAGGAATTGTGATTTTGGGAATTGTGACAGCATCGGCCAGGATAAATCCCGGCTGAGGCTCAAGACCCGCAATGGCTTTCTGCATGGCCAGATATGTGGCCTGCAGAATGTTTATCTCATCAATGGTCCTGCTGTCAACAATGCCGACAGAAACGGCAATTGCTTTTTCCATTATTTCTTCATAAAGCTCCTCGCGGCGCTTTTCCGAAAGTTTCTTTGAATCATTGAGATACAGGATCTCCTTTTCAGGATCAAGTATGACAGCTCCTGCAACAACGGGACCGGCAAAAGGACCGCGGCCGGCCTCATCGATCCCGCAGATAAGGCCATAGGCGGCGTACTGCCTTTCATATTCCTTCATTGTCTCAAGGCGGGCTCTTTCAGCCTCAAGCTTTGCCTGCCTTTTTGCTTCGGCTTCTTCCTTCTTTGTCATGGTCACTGTATCTCTTCTTCTCTGTAGTCTTCAAGATTTACCGATATCAGCGTGGAAACACCCTTCTCCTGCATTGTGATCCCATACAGTCTGTCAGTTGCTTCCATTGTTCCCTTTCTGTGGGTAATGACTATAAACTGGGTCTCATCGGTAAGTTTATGCAGATAATCCGCAAACCTCTCTATATTGGAGTCATCAAGGGCTGCCTCGATCTCATCAAGAAGGCAGAACGGTGACGGTTTGAGGTTCTGGATGGCAAACAGCACCGCAATGGCTGTGAGGGCCTTTTCTCCGCCTGAAAGCTGCATCATGTTCTGAAGTTTCTTCCCCGGCGGCTGTGCTATGATGCTTATTCCGGCATCAAGAACATCTATATCTTCTTCAAGTTCTATTGTTCCCTGTCCTCCGCCGAACATCTCCCGGAATACCTTGCTGAATTCCTCCTGGATCTTCACAAACTCGGTGTTGAAGCGGCGGCGCATTTCCTTGTCAAGATCTTTGATGATCCTGATGAGGTCTGCCTCGGCCTTTTCAAGGTCTTCCTGCTGGGTCTTCATGAACTCAAACCTCTCACCGACAACCTTGTATTCCTCAATTGCCGCAACATTTATTGTACCCAGGTTCTTTATGCTGTTCTTGAGCTTTGTTATGCGCTCCCTCATGGACTTTGCATCGGTAAGGCTGTCATCCTTAAGTTCAAGCGCACTCTGATAGGTCAGTTCATATTCATCCCACATATAAGCGGATTTTGTCTCAAAACGCTCTTCAAGTTTTTCCCTCATCTGTGAGAGCCTGAATACTTCTTTATCAAGATCTGCCATGCGCAGCTGGCACTGCTCGCGCTTTTCAAGATAATCCCTGTGATCGTTGCTCAGGGTCTCTTTTTCATTTTCCGCTTCGGAAAGCTTTATTCCGAGGGCGCCTCCCTCAGCCTCAGCCAGCTCTATGGACCTTGTGATATCGGCTATCTCAGCCTGTTTTTCCTCAATGCCCTCTTTGCTTCCGGCATTGCTCTTTGTGATTTTCTCAAGCTCTTCATTGAATATTGCTATATCATTTTCCAGCTTGATTATGGAATTGACCAGAACACTGTTCTGTCCTGAAAGGCCGGACCTTTCGGCATTAAGTGTCTGACGTCTGAAGAGTTCCTCTGCTTCCTTTACCTTAAGCTCCTCCCTTGCCTTTTCCATCTCAAGGATGCGTTCCTTAAGTCTGTCATTTTCATCGGAGTTCTCCTGAAGAGCATCTTTAAGGGCATTGTTTTCATCATTCATACTGCCTTCGAGTTCTTCAATTTCACGGCTTTCCGTGCTGACTCCGGCGTATGTATCATCAATCTCGCGCTGTTTTGAAATTGCTGTATCCAGATTGATCTTTACCGTATTAAGAAGGATGCGGCTTTCCTGAAGCTGAGTCCTCAGTTCGAGAAGTTCACGGCTGATCTCATCTTTTTCCTTATTCAGGGCTTCTGACTTTAAGAGCAGGTCTTCCTGCTTTTCACGGTTGGCTGTAATTGCCTTTTCAAGATCATCTATTTCGCGCCTTCTTCCGAGAAGGTTTGATTTATTCTTAAAAGCTCCGCCTGATATTGCGCCGCCTCTGTTGAGAAGCTCACCTTCAAGCGTAACGATTATCAGCGAGTAGCTGTATTTGCGCGCCAGCATAAGAGCATTGTCGATCTTATCGGCAACGACGATCTTTCCGAGCAGGTAATTCACCACTCCCCTGTACTGCTGCTCCACATTCACGAGAGAGCTTGCAAGGCCAAGAACTCCTTTTTCAGCAAGAACATCATCATTTTTGAACTCTCCGCGGCCCGTAACAGCCTTGATAGGCAGGAACGTGGCCCTTCCGAGTTTATTGGCTTTAAGATATTCAATGACATTCTTTGCTGTAGCCTCGGTATCCGTTACAACATTCTGGATGTTTCCGCCGAGGGCAGTTTCAATGGCTGTTTCATACTTTTTATCAACTTTGATTATATCCGCAACAACGCCGTGGATGCCCCTGTTCTTTTCCTTAAGCTTCATTATCTCGCGGATGCTGCTGCCGTAACCTTCATACCTTTCGGTTATGTTTCTAATGGATTCAAGCCGGGTCTCACTCTTAAGAAGCTCCTCCCTGGCTTTTCCGAGGTCGCGCTCCGCAAACGCAAGATCGGCATCGGCCTTTTTGAGGGCTGCCTCTTTTTCCTTTATCTCTTTTTCTATCTCTCCGGTCTCTTTTGAAACCTTTTCGGCCTCTTTCCTGAAACCTTCTATTACCGCTTCCTGCTGTTCCTTGTCGGAATTATACTTTTCAAGGCTCTGTGCCAGCTCTTCGCGGCGTTTTTTACTCTGCTCCGCAAGAACACTCAGCCTTTCCATTCTGGCGCCGATATCGCCCTTCACGTTGACCAGCTCGATAAGCCTTTCCTTCATCTCTTCTATCTGAAGTCTGGTCTCCTCACTCTGGTTCTGGATCTCAAGGACTATTTCATCCTGAGCCCGTGCAGCATCTATCGACCTGGTAAGCGCCTCCTGGTTTGCTGCCTTTTCAGCCTCCAGTTTTTCCTTCTCGCTTACCGATCTTTCAATTGAACCTGTAAGGGATTCAAGCCGTTCATTAAAATGGATCTCAGCATCTCTCGCAGAATTGATCTGCTCATTAAGGACGTTTATCTGACCTGTGAGTGTTTCCTTTATGACATTTCCCTGAGCGATCCGGTTCTTTAATGATTCAATCCTCTCATCAAGCCCTGCCAGGTCATCGCTGAGCTTTTCGTAACCTTCCTTCATGCTTTCAAGCTGAGCGGAAGCCTCTGCAAGGTCATCTGAAGCTATCTGCTCTTTACGCTCGCAGTCAGCGATTTTTTCTCTTATATCGCCGTTTTCCAGAAGGAAAAGGTTGATATCAAGGGATTTCAGTTCATCTCTGTATTCAATAAACTTCTTTGCAGCTTCAGACTGCTTCTTTAAAGGCCCCACCTGGCGCCCGAGTTCGCTTAATATATCATTTATGCGTGAAAGGTTAAGACGCTCGTTTTCAAGTTTTCTGAGCGCAATGGTTTTTCTCTTTTTGTACTTTACAATGCCTGCTGCTTCATCAAAAAGTTCGCGGCGTTCTTCAGGCTTTCCCTGAAGTATCTTGTCAATCTGGCCCTGCCCGATTACCGAATAGCCTTCCTTGCCTATTCCCGTGTCTTAGAAAAGTTCCTGGACATCACGGAGTCTGCAGATGCTGCCGTTGATCATGTATTCACTCTCGCCGGAGCGGAAAACGCGTCTGGAAACAACAACTTCATCATAATCCAGCTTGAGCCTGTGGTCGGAATTGTCCATGGTAAGAGCCACATAGGCATAAGCCATAGGCCTTCTTGCGGCGGTTCCCGCAAAGATGACATCTTCCATCTTTGCGCCCCTCAGCTGCTTTATTTTCTGCTCACCAAGAACCCAGCGCACAGCATCGGCAACATTGCTTTTACCGCTGCCGTTCGGACCGACGATGCCTGTTATTCCGTCAGGGAACTCAAACTTTATTTTGTTTGCAAAGGATTTAAAACCTTGGATTTCTATGCTTTTAAGATACATTTTTCTATCCCAGTGTTTTTATCGCAGCAAAGGCAGCCTGCTGCTGGGCTTCTTTTTTGGAGCGGCCGCGGCCTCTTCCTATCTCCCTGCCGTTCAGGAAAACAGCATATGTGAAGATACGCTCATGAACCGGTCCCTCTTCGTCCAGGAGTTCATATTTAAGCTCGTTATCACTGCTTTTCTGCGCTATTTCCTGAAGCCTTGTCTTTGCATCAAAGAAAAGACTTTTATCTTCAAGGGTCTTAAGGAGATATTCGTTGATAAATTTTTCTGTAACTTCACGGCCTGCATCAAGATATATGGCCGCTGTCAGTGCTTCAAAAGCATCGGAAGTGATCGAGGCACGGTTTCTGCCTCCTGAAAGCTCTTCACCTTTTCCCATGAATATGTAATTGCCAAGATCAAGCTCCCTGGCGCAGGTTGCCAGTCCGGACTCGCATACCATTGAGGCACGCGTCTTTGTCAGCGCACCCTCCGGCAGATCCGGGAACTTTTTAAAGAGATAATCACTGACATAAAATTCGATTATGGCATCGCCAAAGAACTCCAGCCGTTCATTATCCCGGATATCCTTTTTCTTTGCCTCATTTATATAAGACGAATGTGTCAGGGCTTCTTCTATCAGCCTCTTGTTTTTGAAACAATAACCAAGTTTTTCTTCAAGTCTGGAATAATCTTTATTCATTTACTGCGTTCTTGATTTCCTCCACAGCATCGCCGACAGTAACGATCTTTTCAGCCTGGCTGTCTGAAATGCTGATATTAAACTGATCTTCAATTGCAAGAATAATCTCAAATACATCAAGAGAATCTGCGCCGAGGTCATCAACGAACTTTGTTTCTGCAGTGATCTGATCTTTATCAATATTGAGTACTTCTGCTATGATTTCCTGTAATTTTTCGAATTCCATAATTCCTCCTAAAACTCCTTATTAAGGTTTTCAGATATTTTTTCTGTTACTTTTGCTTCTGTGAAAGCTTTGCACTGAAGGATGGTGTTCTTTATCTCAACAGCCTTTGAGCTTCCGTGTGTCTTGCATACAAGTGCCTTGAGGCCAAGCATAGGCGCACCGCCGTATTCCTCGATTGAAAACTGCTTAAGTGTTTTCTTGAGATCCTTCTTGATCAGAAGGGCTCCTATCTTGGTCTTGAAGCTGCTCATCAACGCACCCTTGATCTGGTCGAGCAAAAGTCCTGCCACTCCCTCAAACATCTTGAGGACGGTATTCCCCACAAAAGCATCACAGACAGCTATATCCGCATTTCCTGCCGGAATTCCGCGGCTTTCTATGCTGCCGACAAAATTTATGCTTTTGCATTCTTTGAGAAGAGGAATGGTCTCCTGAACAAGTGCATTTCCTTTTTCCTCTTCCTCGCCGATGTTGATTATTCCGACCCGCGGATTATCAATACCAAGGATTTCCTTCATGTATACCGATGCCATCATTGCAAAGTGCACAAGCATCTCAGGACGGGCATCAACATTTGCTCCGCAGTCAATTATCATCACCGGACCGCTTACCGATGGAACAATAAAAGCAAGCGCCGGGCGCTCAATGCCTTTAAGCCTTCCGACTATCACTTGCCCGCCCACAAGCAGGGCTCCTGTATTTCCGCATGAAATAAAGGCATCCGCTTCGCCGTTTTTAACTGCATAAAGCCCCTGTACCATTGAGGAATCCTTCTTGGTCCTTATTGCAGCTGTAGGCTGGTCACAGTTTTCCACCACTGATTCGGTGTGGATAACTTCAATGCGTTCCCTGTCGAAAGTATATTTGGCAAGCTCTTCATTAACTGCTGATTCATTTCCGAACAGTTTGACAAATACACCTTTATCTTCGTTTACGGCTTCAACAGCTCCTTTAACCTGTTCACCAGGAGCAAAGTCGCCGCCCATAGCGTCAAGGGCAATTATTACTTTTCCGTCTTCTCTCACTACCGGCTCCTTATTACATTCCTTTTTGTATACACATGTACACAGAATGATTTTACTAAAAGCAGACGGTCAAATCAACAGAATAATCTGCATTTTTGATATGAATGATTTCTGTATTTTATTTGCATTTTATGCAATTTTTTTGTTTTTTTTTGCGAACATCTGTGGTAAAATCGCTCTATTATTTATAGCCAAGGAGGATAATATTATGGCAATTACAAATGCATATCTCAAAAAAGTTTTTGACGGACTTGAGATTCGCTGCGCAAATGAACCTGAATTTCTCCAGGCGGTTGAAGAGATTTTTGAAACCCTAGAACCTGTTGTAGAGTTGCATCCGGAGTATGAAAAGGCCGGTCTCTTCGAACGTCTCGTAGAGCCAGAACGAACTATCATCTTCAGTGTTCCTTGGGTAGATGATAACGGCAAGGTTCAGGTTAACAGAGGATACAGAGTTCAGTTCAACTCTGCTATCGGACCTTACAAGGGAGGTCTTCGCTTCCATCCGAGCGTAAACCTTTCAATCCTTAAATTCCTCGGTTTCGAGCAGATTTTCAAGAACAGCCTTACAGGCCTTCCTATGGGCGGCGGCAAAGGCGGTTCCGACTTTGATCCTAAAGGAAAATCAGACAACGAGATCATGGCTTTCTGCCAGAGCTTCATGACTGAGCTTTACAGACATATCGGTCCTGATACTGATGTTCCGGCAGGCGATATCGGTGTCGGCGCACGTGAGATCGGTTACATGTTCGGCCAGTACAAGAAGATCGCAAATGAATTCACAGGAGTTCTTACCGGCAAGAAGGTGGGCTGCGGCGGATCCCTCATCAGAACACAGGCTACAGGCTATGGCCTTTGCTATTACACAAATGAAGTACTTAAAGCAAACGGCATGAGCTTTGAGGGCGCAAAGGTTGTCATTTCCGGTTCAGGAAATGTTGCTACATACGCTGCTGAAAAAGCAACCTCTCTCGGAGCAAAAGTCATCGCAATGTGCGATTCAAACGGCTACATCGTTGACGAGGACGGAGTTGACATCGCTGTTCTTAAGGATGTTAAGGAAGTTCGCCGTGCACGTATCAAAGAATATGTTGCTGCACGTCCTAATGCAAAATACTTTGACGGCTGCAAGGGAATCTGGACAGTTCCTTGCGATATCGCTCTTCCATGCGCTACACAGAACGAAATTGACGAAGAAAGCGCAAAGGCACTTGTTGCCAACGGACTTAAGGTCATCTGCGAGGGTGCAAACATGCCTTCAACATCTGAGGCAATCGCTGTATTCCACGCAGCAGGCATTCCTTTCGGTCCTGCAAAAGCAGCAAATGCAGGCGGTGTTGCAACTTCAGGCCTTGAGATGACCCAGAACAGCGAAAGACTGTACTGGTCAGCTGAAGAAGTTGATGAGAAGCTTCACGGAATCATGGTAAACATCTACAACAACTGCGTAAACGCTGCAGAAGCTGTCGGCAAACCTGGAAACCTTCAGGTTGGTGCAAACGTTGCCGGCTTCTTAAGAGTTGCTGATGCAATGCTGTGGCAGGGAATCTGATAAAATCAGATAAGATTCAGATAAAACCAAAACGGGCTGCCTTACGGGACAGCCCGTTTTTTTATAAAAGAGGACACAAAAAGGGTGCTTGAAAAGCACCCTTTTGATAACATAAATTACTGCTGATTATTCAGCGTCCTGAGCAACGATAGTACGCTTGTTGTAAGAACCGCAGTTCTTGCATACTCTGTGAGGCATTACAAGTGCGCCACATGTTGAGCATACAGCAAGATTCGGAGCTGTCATTTTCCAGTTAGCTCTTCTCTTGTCACGTCTTGCTTTAGACATTTTATTTTTTGGGCATATTGACATAGCTTTACACCTCCTTAGGATTCATCGATACTTTATTCTTCAAAGTCGTACCTTGAAATTATACTCATGCCGTCTTTGTTTGTCAAATACTATTTTGAAAAATGCATTCGCAGGACCAAGCGCAATAACGTAGGTGATATCCGTTTTATACAGACCGTTATCAATGCTTGTTTTGATATCAGTCAGCATCTAAAGGAAGATCATGATATTCTTCCCAAAGGTCGTTGATATAATCCATCAGATGATACCACTCAAGAAGCGTATGATAAGCAACCTTCCGCAGATAAGCCTCGCTGCACTTTGTGCGTGTATCGCGGATGAGCTCGCCGTTCTTCGGCCTCCAGCCGATCCATTCCACAGACCTTCTTTCATATCCGCCGTCAGTTGTAGGGCGGATCTGGCCGAGGGTAAGATGGAAACCGGCTTCATCAAAAGATTCAAAATCAGAGGTCTCTCCCACCTTGTAGCCGTAAGGATTGTCATTAAGCTGATCAATCCTTTCCTGAGTCAGGCCATATTCCCTGAGATTGAACTGATGCCTGATGGTGTCATTTTTGCGGTCGCCCTCTCCCAGGTCAAGCGACTCAGTTGTATGAATGCCTTCGCTCTTGTCTTCCCAGTTGATAAAATAATGATCCCAATGGTCCGCTGGGTTCCAGATCTTATAGCGGAGGTTGCCCGTTCCGGCAGGCTGGCTTTTTGAATGGGTATTGAGCCAGTTAAGATACCAGAATATTTTGAACGGTTTTACATTATCCGGTATGCGCATATATGTTGCAATGTAGCCGGTTCCGTCCGGAAGCATGCAATAACCGTTTTCGTGGTCGTTGTATTCACCTACCGGCAAAAGCCAGTCGGTAAAATTTTCAGGCTTCACTGCATCATCAGGGTTCATAGGATGTCCCATGATCTCTTTTTTCAGATCATCCGGAAGGTCCTTCACAGGATAATCATAAAAATACTTTGCCAGAGGCATGTTCTTTTCGGCAGGTGTCAGTTCCTGCATGGTATTATAAGCCATATTTTTCTCCTTTCATTCTGCATCCGGAAAACATCTTTCCGGTGATATAGTACTTTTTAACACTCAGCAATATAGAATTTTATTGCCGAAGGTGAAACCGCTTCAAAAGTCTTTCCGGTATCGGTAAGCATGCCCTCTTCATCAACGGCGAAAAGAGTCACATCACCTGAAACCATATTGCCTGAAAGAAGGAATCTTCCGTCAGGAGAAAGCGCTATTCCGCGAGGCAGATTTCCGCGGCTTTCAATATACTGAACAGGGGTTGGTTTTCCGTTGGCATCAAGCCGGCAGACTACAATAAGGTTCAGGCCGCACAGGGTGCAGTAGAGCACCTTTCCGTTTGGATGGACCATGATATCCTGAGCGCCCACGGGCTTGCCGTCAACATTTCCCGGATCTTCCGGAAGAAGATAAAGCGAATCAAATCTGGTAATCTTTCCGGTCTTGTTATCATAATTAAATGAATTCAGGCCGGCAAAATTTTCATTATTTACATAAAGGACATTCTTTTCCGGGTGGAAAGCACAGTATCTCGGGAAGCAGGCAATTTCCGGCGCGGTCCATTCATCAAGTCTGACCAGACGGCCTTTTTCAGGATCTATCCTGTATGTATAGACCTTATCCATTCCCTTGTCGCAGACAGCCATTATTTCACCCGAAGGGTCTGCAACAACGCTGTGGAGGCGGGAAATAACACGGACCATCTGAATGTGACCGGTAACCGGGTCAACGTTTCTGCTTGAACCGTCTCCAAGGCGGCCTTTGCTTTCGGTTATTGCCGCATCGCAGACCTCACCCAGACTTCCGTCATCATTCAGTCTGAACATGACCAGACCGGTATCGTCAAAAAGGGTCTCGTTTGTAAAGCTGCCGTCAGGATTTTTTATTATTTTGGTAACATGAAAAGGATCGGCGCAGTGGCAGGTTACAAGAAATTTCCTGTCTTTGTCTACGCAGATATATGATGGTTCCGGAGACAGGGACTTTTTGCAGTTCAGCAGTTTCAGCGATCCGTTTTCCGGGTTTATTCCGTAAGCGCGGATGTATCCGCCTCCGCCTATCTGTCCCCTAAGCTCTCCACACTCGTCGTTGCTGTAAAGAATGCCGCGTGTGCTGTCAAGATAAAGCTGACCGGCAGCAACATCTTTGTCAATAGTTTCAATAAGATCCAGGTTCCCGTTTTCTTCATTGTACTCAAAAACAGAAATGCCTTTTCCCTTTTCAGGGTTGGCCTGGAAACTCCAGTTGCCGATGTATGCATAAATTTTTCTTTTCATTAATTCTTCCTGTTTTAATTTAGTTTGTTATCTAATAATATTATCATTTTCCGGATTACAAAAGCTATAGTTTATTTATTTCGCGAACTTTACAGCATGATACAAAATGGTTCGGAGAAATTTCCTCTAATTTCTGAGGCATTTTGCATTCTTCAGCTGCATAAGGGCATCTTTTTGCAAATCTGCATCCTGGGTCCGGGTCAATAGGAGAATTAATTTCACCTTTCAGAACTATACGTTTCATCTTGTTATCAATATCTGTTGAAGGAATTGCGGAAAGAAGTGCCTTAGTATATGGGTGATACTGTTTTGCAAACAACTCCGTTGACGGACTGGTTTCAACCAGCTGGCCAAGGTACATAACGCAGATATCATCTGATATATGTTTTACCACCGAAAGGTCATGGGTGATAAACATATACGTCAGATCTCTTTCCTGCTGAAGCTTTTTCAGCAGATTCAGAACCTGGGCCTGAATACTGACGTCTAAGGCAGATACCGGTTCGTCGCATACTATAAATTCGGGGTCAAGAGCCAGAGCTCTGGCTATTCCTACTCTTTGGCGCCTTCCTCCGTCCAGCTCATGCGGATAAGACATCCGGAGTCTTGAGGCTATCCCAACAAGCTCCATAAGGCTTCGTGCTTTTTCCAAGGCCTGAGTTCTGGTATATTTTTTTGAGATCAGTAAAGGTTCAATTATCGAATCCTCAATTGTATATCTTGGATCAAGCGATGAGTATGGGTCCTGAAAAATCATCTGAAGATGTTCTCTGGATTTTTTCAGGTCTGAACGGTTAAGTGAGGTAATATCCTCTCCGTTGAAAAGTATCTGGCCTGATGTGCTTTCTTCAAGATGAACAAGCATTCTGCCCAGGGTTGACTTTCCACAGCCGGATTCTCCAACAACACCCATGGTTTTTCCTTTTTCAATCGACAGGGTTACATCATCCACGGCATGGACAGTTCCGCGTGGCGATTTATAGTATTTTTTCAAATGATTGACTTCAATTATTTTAGACACTATTCAACACCTCGTTTTTCATCAACCAGTATACATCTGCACATATGTCCAGGCTCTATTTCCTTAAGTTCCGGCTCAACCTTTTTACAGCTTTCACAGGCATATTTACATCTTGGATTAAATTTGCAGCCTTCAGGCAAAGCTGTTGGATCGGGAGAGAGCCCTTCTATAGGGCTGAGCCATTCAATATCCTGATCAAGCTTTGGAAGTGCGCCGAAGAGACCGAGAGTATACGGATGCTTTGGATTTTTGAATATGTTGGCAAGCGACCCGGACTCTACTATCTCACCTGCGTATACTATTGCAACTTCATCGCACATTTCTGCAACAACCCCCAGGTCGTGGGTTATAAGTATCGTAGTTGTCTGGTTTTCCTTATTAAGTTCTTTCATAAGATCAAGAACCTGAGCCTGTATAGTAACATCCAGGGCCGTTGTAGGTTCATCTGCCAGAAGGATTTCAGGACTGCAGGCCAAAGCTATGGCTATTACGACCCTCTGTTTCATACCGCCGGAAAACTGATGCGGATATTCAACATATCTGGCAGCAGGTATGCCTACGGTTTCAAGCATATTTTCAGCTCTTTTTCTTACCTCCGACTTTGGAATATCATTATGAAGTCTTATAACCTCTGCAATCTGATCGCCAACAGATTTAACCGGATTCAGGGCCGTCATAGGATCCTGAAAGATCATTGTGATACGTTTTCCTCTCACTGTGTACATCTGATCTTCGGTAAAATCCAGAAGATTTTCATTATTGAGCAATACCTTTCCTGATTTTATCTGTGCCTGCTGCGTCGGCAGAAGTCCAAGGATAGCCTTTGCTATAGTGGTTTTGCCTGCTCCTGTTTCACCGACGAGCCCAAGAACCTTGCCTTTTTCGAGCGAAAAGGAAATATCATTGACTGCATAAACCGTTTCCTTCTTTGAAACATAGTGCACCGTTAAATTGTCAACCCGGAGATACGCATTATTTTCCATATTTCGTTACCCCCTACTTTTTCAACTTAGGATCCAGAGCATCTC
>JAZUFV010000096.1:0-8087 GCA_045640845.1 Lachnospiraceae bacterium | reverse complement strand
CTGACTATGGTTACATGTTCGAGGTTGTTGACGGATATGCAGATGTTTGGGCTGATGGCGCAACAGGCGAAGTAAAGCTCAACATCAAGGCTGTTGATGATAAGACATTCGTAGCTACAACAGTAGGCAAACTTCCTTATTGGAATGAGCTTCTTGCATTCCCGACATTCTTCCCTGTAAGAGAAGACATCGTTGATAACGACGGCGCTTGGGCTACAGATCCTAAGACCTACGTATCAAACGGTATGTACAAGCTTGATGCATGGGAGCACAACAGTGTTATCACAATGAAGAAGAATGAGAACCATCCTGATGCAAAGGCTGTTACAATGCCTGAAATCAAGTTCTATCTCAGTGATGATGCCAACAACATGCTCGCTAACTTCAAGAACGGCGAATGGCTCCTTATCGATGATGTTCCTACAAACGAAATCGAAACTCTGAAGACAGATTATCCTGATGAGTTCGTAGTTGAAGGACAGATCGGCACATACTATGTATGCTTCAATATGAATGAAGATCTTTCTCCTGAAGGCAAGACCCTTAAGGAAGAAGAACAGGCAGAAGTTCGTAAGGCAATCGCCCTTCTCTTCGACCGTAACTACATCTGCAATGACATCGCTCAGGGCGGACAGGTTCCAGCTTCTTCATTCGTAGCTATGGGTATCACAAACTCTGACGGCAGCCAGTTCTATGAGAGCGCAGGCAAAGCAGGAGACCCATATTATGGATACTATTCAGTAGCAGCTGAAGATCTTGAAGCTAACAAAGCTGAAGCTCTTGAGGTTCTCGGCAAGTACTACACGGTTAAAGACGGAAAAGTTACAGACTTCCCGGCTATGACATACCTTTACAACACTTCTGACGCTCACAAGGCTATCGGCGAATACCTTCAGGCAGCTCTTGCTGATGTAGGCATCAAGATGGATCTTGAAAACCAGGAGTGGGCTACATTCCTTGAGACACGTAAGAATGGTGACTACTCAATCGCTCGTAACGGCTGGGTTGCTGACTACAACGATGGTATCTGCTTCCTTGATATGTGGGTAACCGCTTCAGGAAACAACGATGCTCAGTACGGCAAAGATGCTCATGCTAAGAACGACTTCTATGTAGCAGAACTTGATGGAATCGGCGATTACAAGACCCTTAAGGGAACTTGGGCAGACACATATGATGTTCTTATTTCCGATATCAAGACAGAGCAGGATCTTGACGTTCGCTGCCAGCTTATGCATGCAGCAGAAGATCTCCTTATGAGCACAGGCGGTATCTGCCCTCTGTACTTCTACACAGACCTCTTCATGCTCAGCAGCAAGGTTGACGGATTCTTCTCAAATCCTCTTGGATACAAGTACTTCATGTACACAACTATCGCAAAATAATTTGAGATAATCATTAAACAAAAGGGCGGGAGGACGTAAAGTCCTCCCGTTTTTTTATGCACATTTGAGGGCTGCTTTATCGCTTTAGAATAATAAAGCGTTGAAAAAAGTCCTGCTGCTGTGTTACAATACCTGCGTTATTTTTAGGTATTAAAGGGGTAGTACAATGTTTACAAATACTTTTTGGATCATCCTGGCTTTTGTACTTTATGTAGCACTGATGATCATTATCGGAGCAATCTATTCCAAGGGAAATCAGAACTCTGAACAGTATTTCCTTGGAGGACGCGGACTGGGTGCATGGGTAGGCGCCATGAGCGCACAGGCATCCGATATGAGCGGATGGATGCTGATGGGACTTCCGGGCTCAATCTATCTGCTGGGAACCGGTGAGATATGGGTTTCGGTAGGACTTTTCATAGGAACCGCCCTCAACTGGATTATCATATCAGGAAGGCTGAGACGCTATACGATCAGGGCCAAAAATTCAGTTACACTGCCGGAATTTTTTGAAAACAGATTCCATGACAGCAAAAAGACATTGCTTCTGGCATCTTCAATAGTTATCGTTATTTTCTTCCTTGTTTATACTGCTTCAGCGCTTTCATCGGGCGCCAAGCTGTTTAACATAGTATTCGGCCTGGATTATAAAGTTGCCTTGATAATCGGAACTGTAGTAATTCTGGTTTATACATATCTGGGCGGATTTATGGCTGTATGTGTGACCGACCTTATCCAGGGACTTCTTATGTTCTTTATGGTACTTACCGTTCCTATTATCCTGCTCTTTATTGTAGATCCGGCTGCTATAGGAAGTTCACTGGCAGCATCGGGAGTTGAAGGCGGAGTGGCAAACTATCTGAACCCGTTTACTTCAGGAGACGGAGCTGTCAGCGCAGTTACCATCATATCAGGCCTGGCATGGGGCCTCGGATATTGCGGAATGCCGCATATACTTGTAAGATTCATGGCCATAAAGGATCAGAAGACCCTGAACCGTTCGAAGATAATTGCCATTGTATGGGTATTCTTCTCTCTGGTCCTGGTTTCTTTCCTGGCTATCATCGGCCGCGCTTATCTTTTTGATAAAGTGGGAGTTCTTGCAGATTCTGAAAATGTTGTTGTGGTTATCGTTAAGGAACTGTTTACGAATCAGTTTGCCCTTCCGTTTATTGGGGGCATACTGCTCTGCGCGATCCTTGCAGCCATTATGTCCACTGCGGATTCACAGCTGCTTGTCACAGCATCTGCAATTTCAAAAGATATTTATTCTGATGTTATCGCCCGCAATAAGAAGGTCAGCGATAAATCGATCATGTGGATCAGCCGTATTGCTGTTGTAGTTGTTGCTGTAATAGCTTTCTTCATTGCACTTGATCCGCAGAGTTCCATTATGGGACTGGTTTCGGATGCATGGGCAGGCTTCGGTGCCGCATTCGGACCTGTTGTTGTAATGTCACTTTTCTGGAAACGCACAACCAAGGCCGGAGCACTCAGCGGAATGATCGCCGGTGCCGCAACCGTAATAATCTGGGATTACATTCCGTTTGCAGGCGGAGTTACAATAGGCGATGCTACGGGACTTTACTCACTGGCAGTCGGCTTTGTTATCGGTCTTATTGCCGTTGTCATCGGAAGTTTCTGCTCTCCGGAACCTGACAGCGAAATCCTTCAGGAATTTGAAGATGTCCGTTCAGGAAAAGAAATAGCCTGAATTTACCAGCCCCGGCTCATCATCAGCCGGGGCTTTTTATGACCTGGATTTTGCAGTCTGCTTTTCTTGTAAACAAAATAGCCGGGTGCTATAATATCAAAGGTTGTTTAAAAATAAATAGTGTTGCGTGGTGAAGTATGAAAATTGGTTTTGATAACGAGAAATACCTGAAAACACAGTCCGAACATATCATGGACAGGATCAATCAGTTCGGCGGAAAGCTGTATCTGGAATTTGGCGGAAAGTTGTTTGATGACATGCATGCATCCCGTGTTCTTCCGGGGTTTGAAGCAGACAGTAAGCTGCAGATGCTTTTAAAGCTTAAGGACCAGGCTGAAATGATAATGGTCGTAAGCGCGGAAGACATAGTTAACACAAAAATCCGTGAGGACCTCGGAATCGGATATGATGAAGATGTGCTGAGACTCATCCACGAATACAGAAACAACGGCCTTTATGTCAGCAGTGTTGTCATCACCATGTACACACCGGCGCACAGCGTTGATGTTTTCCAGGAAAGACTGGAAAAGAACGATCTTAAGATTTATCACCATTACATCATTCCGGGGTATCCTACAGATATCGAGACCGTTATCAGTGATGACGGCTACGGAAAGAATGAATATATTGAAACCACCCGTCCTCTGGTTATCGTAACCGCTCCGGGTCCGGGCTCAGGAAAAATGAGCACCTGTCTTTCACAGCTCTATCAGGATCACAAAAAAGGCATCAATGCCGGGTATGCCAAGTTTGAAACATTCCCGGTCTGGAATCTTCCGCTTAACCATCCGGTAAATCTTGCATATGAAGCAGCAACCGCCGATCTTAACGATATAAACATGATCGATCCGTATCACCTTAAGGCTTACGGCGAGACAGCTGTTAACTATAACCGCGATATAGAGATATTCCCTGTTCTCCGGAGTATGTTTGAGGGGATCTACGGGCACTGCCCGTATGCTTCGCCGACAGATATGGGCGTCAACATGGCAGGCTTCTGTATTGTTGATGATGATGTCTGCCGCGCTGCGGGAGATGAGGAAATCATCCGCCGTTACTTCCAGGCAGCCGTCGGACTTGTTGACGGTAATAAAGGCGCTGATGAACTTAACAAGATAAAGATCCTCATGAAGAGCGAAGGCCTTAACCCTACAGACCGGAAGGTTGTTGCAGCAGCGCGTGAAACGGAAAAGGAAACCGGCGGGGTTGCAACCGCAATGGAGCTTCATGACGGAACCATCATCACAGGACATACTGGTGATGTCATGGGTGCATCGGCTGTATGCCTTATCAATGCTGTTAAACATCTGGCCGGCATTCCGAGAAAGCTGAAGATATTGCCGTCAGAATCTCTCAGACCTATAAACACCCTGAAAACCCTTTATATGGGAAGCAGAAATCCGCTTCTCCATCCGGATGAACTTCTGATAGCACTATCAATTGCATCATCATTTAACAACGACGCAAAGAATGCGCTTGAACAGCTCCCGAATATCAGAGGCTGCCAGATGCATACCACGGCAAGGCTGTCTTCAATAGACCGCCGCACACTGCGCCGTCTTGGTCTTGATCTCACATACGAGCCAAAGGAAATCTGACGCAAAAGAAAAAGGATAGTTGAATAAAAAAAGGAATTCTGAGAAGAATTCCTTTTTTTATGAAGACATCAGGAATTTATGAGCAGTTTATTCCGGATTTCGCTCTCAATGATTCTGACATCAAGATTTCCATCCGGGTCATCAAAGGTGAGTATAAGGTTATCCCAGATAGTAATACCCGCCTTTTCATAAATGCTGAGTTTCTTTTTGACGCCTGCAGCATAATCGGGGTCACACATCAGCCCGCAATGTTCCCAATACATTATTTTCCCGTCTGCCCGCATAATAGTAAAGTCCGGGTAATATTCACGGCCTCCAATGGTGACCGGGAACTCAACCTTAAAGGCAGTCCCCGCGGCCAACAGCTTTTCATATATTACAATCTCAGATTTGGACCTGAGCAATGTCCCGTCAGACGCAGTGTGCTTAAGCTCTTCAGGAAATGCAGGATTACGTTTGTAAGGGGTGTTCAGCCAGGCATTAATTTTATCATGTAGAATGGGGTCAGAAGGAAGACGGAGATTCATAGTACTGCCATGATTAATGAACGGAAGGATCTCCGGAGGCAGTTTTTTTATTATTGCGTTATGACTGTAATCCTCGAAGTTTGCCATGATCATTTCAACTTTATTCAGGTTTATCCGAATAAGGTCAAGCTTTATCTCATAGTATTTTTTCAGGGACATCTGCCGGATTGCTTCGCTATCACGTGTGATTGAAGTACGCGTTCCGTCATCATTTTTGACACGGAAGAAGCAGTAATCTTTGTTTTGCTTGAACTGATGATTGATTTCCATTTTCCCTTCAGGAAATTGTTTCAGGATTTCGATAGCCTTTTTTTCCTCATTGAGCAGGCTTTTTCTAAAGGCTTCACTTTTTTCTAAATAATTCATGGACGGACCTTTCTGCCAAATTGGCTGATTATAATGATAAAATCCCGGATAATAATCAGGGAAACGATACGGGAACCTTTTTCTATATAAAGGCGTGAAAATGGGGGTTTCATATAGAAAGCCGGGGAGTTTTCTATATAAAGGAGCGGAAACAGAGGCTTCATATAGAAAGCCGGAGAGTATTCTATATAAAAGAGCGGAAACAGGGGTTTCATATAGAAAGCCGGAGAGTTTTCTATATAAAGGAATGAAAACAAAAGTTTTAGATAGAAATAAAGATGTTTTCTGTCTAAGATGGAATTGCTGTGTTAAGATTTGTCAGGCAATAGCTTATTTCTGCCAGCGGCCGCTGGCGCCGCATGGAAGAACCAGGCCGTTTGAAGAAACGGGAAGGCCTACTTCGTCTGAAACCACTGTGCCGCCGAATTTCGGCGTGAGAACGGTTTCAAGCATATAGGTCAGAACAGAGCTCTGAAGGCCTGTAGTATATGAATTGATAAGGAAAAAGAGAGGGTCATCCTTTAATACGCCGCTGCAGAGTGAGATGAAGTCAAATATGTGGTCCTCCATCTTCCAGATTTCGCCCTTTGGTCCGCGTCCGTATGAAGGCGGATCCATGATAATGGCATCATATTTGTTTCCGCGGCGAATCTCCCTTTCAACAAACTTCTGACAGTCATCAACTATCCATCTTGTCAATGATGGATCAATGTCTGAACCGGCTGCATTTTCCTTTGCCCAGCCTACCATCCCTTTTGACGCGTCAACATGTGTAACGTGAGCGCCGGCTTTGGCTGCCGCACAGGTTGCTCCGCCGGTGTATGCGAAGAGATTGAGAACTTTAACTTCACGGCCGGATGAGACCGCTTTTTTGATGACAGGGGAAAACCAGTCCCAGTTTACCGCCTGCTCCGGGAAGAGCCCGGTGTGTTTGAAGTTAAAAGGTTTAAGATGGAAAGTCAGCTTCCCGCATGGGGTGGTGTAATTAATTGACCACTGTTCAGGAAGGTCAAAAAACTCCCATTCCCCGCCGCCTTTATTTGAACGGTGGTAATGGGCATTGATCTTCTTCCATTCAGGAAGTCTTTTCGGAGTATTCCAGATAACCTGCGGATCGGGACGCTGAAGAAGATAGTTTCCCCATCTTTCCAGCTTATCCCCGCAGGATGTATCTAAGATCTCATAATCTTTCCAGTTATTGCTGAGCCACATTAAAACAATTATTCCTCAGTTGCTTCAGCTTCTTCCATGATCTTTTCGAATTCAGCTGCAACTTTATCAAATGTTGCATCATCCTCGATATCAAGGAATTCAAATTCATCGTCGCTGATCTCGTTGTATTCGTAGAGATATACGTCATCAGATTCTTCATCTACAGGTACGAGTGCTACATAATCAACACCGTCAACGTCGAAAACGAATAAAGGCTCGCAGAGAACGCTTTCACCATCGTCAAATTCAAGAGTGATGGTCATATCTTCCTCATTGTATCCATTGTTTTCAAGGTCTGCCATAATAATCCTCCTAAAGTCATGCCGCAGATGCGGCTGCTGTTTATAACGCCACTAATTTTAACATTAAAGAAAAATCCTATCAATACCCACTCAGAAAAAGGTTGCAAAACGGCGCAAAATATGAAATTCTTTATAGGAAAATCAATTAGCAGGTGAAATATGGAAATAATCGGTGCCATGTTGAAGATAGTCCTGGCCATGGCCCTGGGCTTCTTATTATATAGGTTAAAAATTCTGAATGACAATTCCAATGAAGTGATGTCAAAGCTCATTTCAATGGGAATTGCTCCGTGTATGACGTTTGCATCCATTGTCACGCTTGAGGCAGGAAGAAAGGGACAGATACTGATCCTTCTTGCCGCGGGAGTGGGTGTTTATATTCTGCTGGCACTGCTGGCATATGTCTCGGCAAGGATCATAAATCCGGGAAAGCAGCTTCAGGGGGTTTATGAAGCAACACTTACATTCGGCAACACTGCTTTTCTGGGGTTCCCTATCGCTCAGGCCCTTATGGGGAATCTGGGCGTCTCATATCTTGCAATACTCAATATGCATCAGAACATATTTGCGTGGAGTCTTGGAGTTTTCCAGCTTACAAAAGGAAATGAAGGTGCGATGAAGTTTTCCGGAAAGAAACTTCTCAACCCGCCTATAATCGCATCAATCCTCGGGGTAGTGCTTTATCTTGCAGGCGTGCGTGTTCCTGATATCGTTATGGTGCCGATCGATTTCATAGCGCAGACATGTTCTCCGCTCAGCATGATAGTTATCGGCTCAACCATAGCTTCCTATTCATTGAAGGAGCTTTTCATCAAACCGCGTCACTATCTGCTGGCCGCACTTAAACTGGTTGTATTTCCGCTGATAGTATTCGGGGTAAGCCTTCTTATATTCGGAGTAGGTGATATAGCAAAGGCGATTGCCATCCACTGCATGATGCCGACCGCAGTCATTATCAGTATGGCTGCCATGATATACAAGGC
>JAZUFV010000095.1:0-8749 GCA_045640845.1 Lachnospiraceae bacterium | reverse complement strand
GCTTGGCCCCCGACTTCCCGGAGGAGGCCGATTATGACCTGCTTTCTGAGGTGCAGGAATTCTACAGACTTTTTTATCATTGCGAGCTTAGCGAAGAACAGTATAACGAGCTGATAGCGGATTCAAGTAATAAATAAACAGACAGAGCCGGGCATTGACCCGGTTCTTAATTTAATATGTACTAATTGGCTCAAACAATGAAAAGAACATCTTCGGTGCTTTTTGTGATAGCACAGTAGGCCGCATCCTTACCATAAAAATGTGAAATATTCCATTTATGAAACCAGTTTTTCTCGTGGCTTTTTATATGATTTCTGCATCACCCCGGAAATTCAATTTTTCCTATGCTTTTGCAATTTTCCTGCCTATCGTCAAACATCTTCCGTCTCCGGCATAAAAACACATAAATACGGAATCCTGCCACAAAAAGTTCATATCTTTACAAAACCTTTCGCAGAATATCAGCCACTCTCTTTGCTATCATATAGTGACCCAGATCGTTAGGATGGACCATATCCACGGTGCATACATTCGGGTCTTCTGACGAAAAAAAGCCGTCTGACAGTAATAAGTATACGTTAGTATCCCCCTCATCTACTGCTTTTCTGAAGGTCTCTGTTATAACAGCCTGCCTTGCCTCTATATCCTCACCTTTTTCTTTCGGATTAACGTAGTAAGGTTTTGAAACAAAGATTATAGGTATATCAGGATGCCCCTGTCTCACGCTTTTATAAAACTCGTAATGTGTCTCTGAAAGTTCTTCTGCTGTTTCTGTATTATGGTCATAATCCATTATGAATGCTGATATGTCTCGCGTATTTATGTATTCCGCAATAGATGTTTCCCCGTGGGCCGACCCACTGAATCCCAGATTAATACAGTCACAGTCAAGCATTCTGCACACAACATTAGTATATGAGCTTCCCGGTCTGGAAGCACAAGCTCCTTGTGTAATAGATGAGCCATAAAAGCATATCGCCCCATATTTTCTTTCAGGTACCGGTGCTATAAATGAATCTCGTTCTAGGCCGATTAATAATTCCGTTATCCCGGCATACTGGGGAAGATCTATCATTATCTCACGAAACCCTTTCCCAGGAATTTCCACCGTTTCCTCCATATAATCAGGGTCTGTCATAAACTGCATCGGTCCACCTAGATATTCTCGGTTTTGCCCTGAGCCTACGTACGCATCAAAACCATATGCTCCCCTTGGTGCAAAATGTTTCATATCAGTCTGTGAGTCGCGCATCACGGCCCGTATCACAAAAGACTTTGAATCGGTCATAAACCTCACGGTTCCACCTGCTGTACATACCGCAAGAGTATTGTTGACTCCTGAATAAGACGTCTTTGAAAAAGCATCTAACCGGTAGTATTCCCAATTATTAACCTGTGGGTTTTTTAATCCTCCAAGTGCCAGATACTTACTGCCCGCAACATTTAAAAATGCGTATAGTTCTTCAGTATATTCACAAACGTCAGTGCATGAAACTATTTTCAAATGATTTTCGTTCTCCGTGGATTTCTGCAAACTGTTTTCAGTTTTGTTGTCATATTCTCCATTGGCCAAAGGAAGGAGCTTCTCTGTAAAAAATTCACCTAAAATGCGGTGTCCTTCCCTGTTTGGATGAACGTTATCCCCATTAAATAGTGACTCATCCCGTTCAGGAACATTGGCATACTCAGGAATGAGGTAAACATCCGGGAACCGCCACGCGACATCCGCATTGATAAGGTCAACCCATTCATACCATCTGTCAGACAACGTCAGAGCAGGGCAATTCTGTGAAAAAGCCAGCACAACAAGAGCATTCGGGAAAAGGTTATAGCTCTTAACTATCATATCGCCAACTGCACTAGCCACGAGACCATAATCCATCCACGAACTCTCAACGCCATCGTTAAGTCCGCCCGCTATAACAACTAGTCTCGTGTCTAGTTTTTCTTCCCGCGTCATGCTTTCTTCTGCCGTAATAGTCTGCGCCATAAAAGAATTATTTGGTTTCCCAATGTAATCTGCAACAAAACCTGCTCCTCCGGAAGCAAAGTTGAATTCCTTCATATTGAGAGCCTGGCAAACATAATTACAGTATCTGTATTCTGGGCTGCCCCTGAAAATAGTGTAATCTGTGGCTTCATTCTCTGCACCCGTTCCCTCTGTCCAACTGTCCCCAAAGAAAACAATATTTCCATTCAGATATTCAGATACTATCTCTCCGCTTTGCTGTATCCCTTCAGGCAGACGATTACCAAACAATATTTTGCTGCGGTAAATTCTTATATAAGCAATCTTGTCCCGTATCAATGATGGTGTCTTCAGCTCAGCCGCATATGATATTCCCATTGCCTCCGTCGGTATATTAAACATTGTCGCAAATAATACCAAGGTAAATATAAAAAATACAATGAAGATTTTCAATTGTTCAAACGCTTTCATTTTTCATTCCTTCTCTTTTCCATGTGTCTGCGCACTATTTTGTTTTTTGTACAGAGTACATATATTATTGTATATTAATACTTTACTTCCGTGGGCTTGTAAAGAGAAGGAAATAATTTTAATCTTTTTACTTTTTATTCAAGGTTGACAACTTTTTGTGGACTTGTGGTATAGTATCAATATGCAAATCTGTGCATTTAAGGAGCGGCCTCTATGAAACGCACTTATACATCCGTATTAAGCGCAGTGATGCGTTTTTTATTTACTCTGTCAGCACTTTTGGTGCTGTCTCTTTTTGGTTGCTCCTCAAGGCAAGCTGAACCATCTTTCGATACCTTCACCATAGAGGAAGACAGCTCCACTTCAGAGAACATCTCCGCAACAGGAGACATTAGTGTTGAAGAATCCCCTATGTTTTCCAGTGAAACACAATCGTCCCTGCCTAAAGCCGGATATGAAACAACGCTCCGTGTACTGGATGAAACTGACTGGTTAAATGAAGATGATGTTTCCGAAGAGGTGATTGAAAGAACCCGTAAAGATTACGAACTTGCTTATAAGTGGGTGACTGTTTCAGGCGTGTCAGATGGAATGGATGCGTACGAGGCTGCCACACTTATGAAAGAGTTCATATGCAATAATGTTTCCTTTGATGCCTCATACACGCGTTATCATTTTTATGACATTATGGAGATGTACACCGGTGTATGCGACGCAATCTGTGAGCTCTACATGGTCATGTGTAAAACAGCAGGCATAGACTGCGTGATACTTGAGGCTGATACAGCCCATTGCTGGAATAAAGTGTATCTGGGCGATCTTGGTTGGATGCAGGTAGATGTCCTCTGGCTGGATGGTCCAAGAAGTATCCAATATGAATTTTCTTCCGAAGGCTGGACTGACGATAATCACATTCCTTCCTCTGTCAGGAGCGACCTTCCTTTGGATATGCGCAAATAAAATCTCAATCAATAGCTCAATACATCGTGCAAAACTTAAGGGATTGATTACCTGAAGTTAAAGGCGCAATTATGAAATCGTGCAAAAGTGAAAGACCATCCTCATTTACGTTGGGGTATGTTCACTTTTGCACGATTTCACAAACCCACATCAGGAGCGGGGCTCATACCGTCTTCACTTTTGCACGATTTCACAAACTAAGCATAAAAAATCAGGCCGTAACCCCGGCGGGTTACAACCTGATTCTGAGAAATGTGATTTTGAACCGGGCTTCTTTTTTAAAAGACCTCTTCTATAAAAAAGGTAATTAATTCCATACAGTAAGCCAAACCACCTGCGAGCGTTTCCAGTTCTTCCTCACTCATTTCCTGGGAAGCTTTAAGCTCATCTTCAGTAAGTTCTACGCCCAACTGTGCAGCAAAGGCAAGAATGTCCTCACTTGTTTTTGGCGGGTTTTCCGTGATTTGCTTTTTTAATTCAGGGTTACTTTCCAGAGCTTCCTGGATCTTTTTAAGTTTTTCGTTCATGCTTTTCAATCCTTTCTTATCAACACAAACAATTTACAGCTATATACAAAAGAGCATCTGCACAATATGTACGGACACCTGCTTATGAAAACACGGCAGTATTATTTCAGACATGAGTCAACCACGTTGACCAGTTTTTCAAGCCACCGGTCGCGGAAAACTGAGCATACGTCCCGGTCCAGACCATATTGGTTACCTGACTTAGAATAAGCTATCCCACGGCAGCCACCACCGCAGCATGAAAAATATTCGCAGGCCTTGCACTGAGGATTGTGCCGGAGCAGTTCATCAGCGCAGAGATTGAGCATATTCCGGTAAGCCGGCGCGCCAACGCATTCACCAAGGCTGTGCGAGGCGAGACTGTAGAAATCCTTTTCATTTTGCATTCCGATTAATGTCATGCAAGGCAGGAGACGCCCTTCGTCAGTAATATAAACATTATCCTCGGCAATAGTGCAGATCCTGTTGGTCAGAGGGTTTATGCAGCCTTTTTTAGTCAGCTGATTTTCATAATCTTCCGGGTGTTTTCCATGTATACTGATTAATCCGGCAAGGCTCAGCAAAATATCCGGCTGCGTTTTTATAAACTCAGGCAGGTAGGTCAGGTAATATTCAAAGGAATCGACGAAAGAAATCAGTTCTATCCCGTTTTCTTTTGAAAATCCACCGACATCCTGAACCGGACCGATCCGGATGCGTCTTGCTCCGTGGTCAGCAGCAAGCCGGACAGTTTCGGGAACGAGGTGAAGATTACCCCGGTGCACGCACATGGAAACATCAAAAGGCGTATTGTTTCTGCGGCATACATCCATGGCGGAAACGGCCAGCTCTTCGGCTCCTTCAATGCCGCGAATCCAGTCATGATGACCCACCCCGTCAAAGCTGATCTGGTAAAGCGGCTGCATTCCGTTTTCCGCAAACAGACCCAGCACTTTTTCAGTGAGCAGGAAGCCGTTTGTGGAAACAGCTGCCACCTTTATTTTCCGCTTTGCCATTTCTTTTAAAAGAGACGGCAGGTCCGGACGAAGCAAAGGTTCACCGCCGGTCATGACAATCCGGTATATTTCGTTTTCTGCAAGCTCATCAAGAACTTTCAGCATTTCGTTGTATTCAAGGTCTTTATGCTGCTGCTGGGACTCTGCAGCGCAGCAGTGACGGCACTTTGCGTTGCACCGTCCTGTTACGGACCAATGAACGATCTGCATGGCAGGGACTGACAGTTCGCGGTAGGTCTGTTCCGGCCGCAGAACCGCGCCGGAATCGGCATTAACAACCCATCCTTGTTTGAAAGCCAATTCTGCATTTTTTTTCAGGGAAGGAAAGAAAAAGAATGAATCAAAATCGGTCTTGCCGTTACATAATTTAAGGATTTCCGACATTGATTTGGAAATATGGATCTTTTCCCCGGAGAGAAGATTAAGAAGTACTTGCTGCTCTCCTGAAAAATAACCCCTTAAGGCATATTTATCTGACAAAATGTATTTCATAGTTTTTGTCAATACCAGGTAGGTAAAACTGCGATGGAACAATTACTTCCTACATTATTTACACACAGAAACAGATTGTCAATTAAAATATTCACGAAAAAACAGGCTGCAGCCCGGTTGGGTTATGGCCTGATTTTTTATGCTTAGATTGTGAAACAGGGCTCGCAGCCTTCATAATTGCATGATTCCCGAACCAGGCCAGTGTTTCAAAGTAGACATTGAGCCTTAAAAGTTGTAATCTTATATGAAATAAGCCAGGCATCGGTCGATGGGCTGTAATTTATCGTTAACAGGTTCTTTCGTTAACAGACAGTGACGCAAACCAGTCATTGCCGGCAAAATCTGGAGGGACACACATGGGAGCTAAAAAATTTCTCGCAGGGGCGATCATCGGAGCTGTTCGCCTTAAGGGTACTTTTGACGTAAAGGATCTGCGCAAAAACTGCCAAAACGCCAACTCTGTCAGCAACAATCTGCTGATGACGCTTGTCCGCGATAACAAGGACACTGAGTACGGCAAAAAATATCATTTTGATCAGATACATTCTGTTGAAGACTACAAAAGGCTTGTTCCGCTCAGTGAGTTTGATGATTATGCGCCATACATCGAGCGCATGGTCAACAATGGCGAACGGAACCTGCTGACCTCATACAAGATCGTTCAGTATGCAGAAACATCAGGCTCGGTGGGAGTTCCTAAAAAGATTCCCGTTACCGACCGTTCCATGCAGATCTACACAAAATACACCATCTCACGCGTGACAAAACTGGCTGACCGGTACCTTCGCAAGACAAAGGGGCACGGACTTTACATAGGCCGCGGTTTCAACCAGCTTGAAATTGTTGACCGCCGTCTGCCTGACGGAACGCCGCTTGGAAATATCTCAGGTTCAGCTGCCAAGTCTTACAAAATGCTGTTCCCGTATTACCTGACTTCACCTATCCCGGTGCTCTATCCGAACGGATACACTCCTGTAATGTATCTGAAAATTTTCTATGCGCTGAAGGAGCGCGATATGAGCTTCATGTTCAGCGTGTTCATGTCAAACCTTGTTGACATGATGTATTACATCGAGCATAACTGGCAGTCACTCTGCGAAGACATCCGCACCGGCACTTTTAATGAGGATGTTCCTATTGATGAGGAAACTGCAGAAAAACTGAAACCGTATATGAAGCCTGATCCGGAGCGTGCTGCCGAGCTTGAGGCTGAGTTCAGCAAAGGCTTTGACACGCCTATCATTCCGCGTATCTGGCCTAAGATGAACTTCATCTGTACCATAGGAACCGGCGGATTTGCCGCTTATACAACGCGTATGCGCAGCTACTCCGGTGATGTGCCTATTGACTTCTCCATCTACGGCGCATCCGAGGCTATGATGGCTGCCTGCACCGAAGTGGAGTCCCCGGAATTTGCCCTGCTCAACGACAGCTGCTTCTTTGAGTTCATTCCTGCCGATGCGCCAAGTGACTGCACGGATACTCTTAACATAGACCAGCTTGATGTGGGCAAGGATTATGAGATCATCATCACCAACCTTTCCGGCTTCTACCGCTACCGGATCAAGGATGTTGTCACCGTTCTGGGATTTGAGGGCGAAGACCCTAAGATCACCTTTGCGTACAGAAAGAGCCAGCTGCTGGATATTGCCGGAGATAAGATCACAGAAAGCATGATGGATAAGACCATTGCTCTTCTGGGTGAAGAGCTGGGCGTTCCTATCATTGACTACTGCGTATACATCAACCGCGATACCAGCCCGGCGCATTACGAATTCCTTATTGAGCCTTCGGGAGAGCTTGACCCTGCAAAGAGCAGCGAGTACTGCGAAATGCTTGAGCGCCATCTGGGCATAGTCAATCCGGTCTACAAGGAATGTCTTGATACAGGCGAGATCGCTCATGCTATTCTTTATGTTCAGCAGCAGCAGACACATCAGCTGTGGCGTGAATTCAAGACTATGAAGGGTTCTTCCGCAAACCAGGTAAAACCTGTCCGCGTGCTTGACACTCCTCAGAAAAAAGATTTCTTCTATAAGTTGAGGGAAGAATGATCCGCAAATGGCATTAAATAATGTAATAAATTTAACAGGTTCTTTAGATATGCGAAAAGTTTTAAGTTTTATCGGACTGGGGCTGATTGCTCTGGTGCTGGTCATTGTCATCGTTTACGTATGCATTTATTCGTCACGGTTCGGCACCATGGCTTCTGTAAAGCAGCTTACCCGGAATGATGATTTCAACGCTTACACCATTGATTACTCTGCCGATTACAAGCTGGACGAGATTGTAAATGCCGGTGCCGGCAATACGGCCGACTTTACCGACCTTGCCGTGAAGACTCTGCTGCCCGGAATCCCGTTCCATGCCGACACGGTGGAGCTGGGCTGCAGCTGCTGCTTTGGCATTGACGCAGACGGCAATTATATGATGGGACGCAACTATGACCTTGAGGATACAAGCATGGTGGTGATACATACAAAGCCTGCCGATGGCTATGAGGCGATAGGCTTTGCAGATCCGGGCTTTTCCGGTATGACAGATGTGGCCGGTTTTGCAGGCCGCATAGCAAGCCTTCTGCTTCCTTACACCACTCTGGACGGCATGAATGAAAAAGGATTTGCATGCTGCATGCTGTGGCTGGATGACAAGCCGACCGAGCAGCACACCGGGAAGACTCCTATCACCACGACGGTGGCCATGCGTCTGATGCTTGACCGCGCCGCAAATGTTGACGAGGCGCTTGAAATCTTAAAGTCCTATGACATGCGTGCCGTATCAGGCGGTGACTACCATTTCTTCCTGACTGATCTGAGCGGACGATCGGTTGTTGTTGAATGGCCTGAGCCTTCGGATGAAATGGTTATCCATGAAAATATTGAAGAGGTAACAAATTTCCTGCTGTCAGAAGTTCCTGAGGGCGTGAACGTGGGGCACGGCCAGGACCGCTACGCAAACATTCAGAAGATTTTTGAAGAAAACGGACACGTGATGAGCGTGGAAACCATGATGGATGCGCTTGAAAGTGCACAGCAGATCGTCAAAACCGATATTTCAGGAGTGACACAGTGGTCCAATGTTTATGAGCTGAACAAGGGCCGGGTGCATACAGTCTTCCACCGCGATTGGGAAACGGTGTTTGAGTTCTCCTTTGACGATTATAAATAAATGCGGATAACAGGACTTCCTCCGGCGCTCCGCGCCTTTCAGGGCGGCCTTCAGCCATGCTCGGCTCTCGCCTCCATGTCTTTGGCGTTCAAGTCCTGTTCCCGGTCTCTAAAAAAACTCCGTAACGGTTCACTGGACCGTCCCGGAGTTTTTATGCGGATAACAGG
>JAZUFV010000094.1:0-7280 GCA_045640845.1 Lachnospiraceae bacterium | reverse complement strand
CATTTTCTTTTCCTCCTGTTATTGTCATAATTTGCAATAAATAGTCCTTCGCGAACTATCTGAATTATGAAATTTGCCCTCTTTTTTGTCAACAAGGCCAAATAATATACCCAAAATATCGCACCTGTTTCCAAAAAAAGCCCCCCATGCGTTTCAGGGTGCTTTCTTTAGGTTTTATTCTGTTATTTATTTGACATGTTCGTGAGTGAAAAGATGGTCCTGACAATACTCCCTGCTGCCGCTGCATTTAGAACAGAATCGGAACTGAAGTTCAGGATTTGTCGTGCTGGTACGCCCGCATATGGAACATACATGGATCATTTCTTTTGAATAATCAGGGCGGTAAGTTTTTTTAGGTTCGGCTGTCTGCCTCTGAGTCTGCCCTGATGCAAACGCTGCACCCTCCATTCTTCCACGTTCCGCTGCTTTTCTGTACTGCTCTCTTCTCTTGTAAGCATTGAATTTAGCTTTACGGTTCATAAGGAAAAATATCAGGAAGTTCAGCATTGATACCAGAATACTGAACACCTCTGTTGAGCAATATATCAGAAGATAAGCAGGGGTATACCCGAAGCCGGCGATCATCTGGTCAACTTCAGGGTTATGCATTCCGCATGCTATCAGAAGTATTATGCTGGAAACAACCTGAAGTGAAAGAAATCCCGCATCGATCCAGGCAAGTATTTTTATCTTTATCGGGAGAATTCCAAAGAAATACACCCTTGCATCCGGGAAAAGAACCGCAAATGCCAGGAATGACGCCATATTGATATAATAAGTGCTGACATTCATCGAAATTCCGATGCCGCCGGAGACTGCTTTTGACACCCAGTAAAATACCATTGCTCCCAGTGTCATGAAAAACCAGCCTGAGAACATATACAGGTTATATCTGAATGCCCCCAGATTCTGTTCAAGCGTTTTTCCGATGAAATAATACAGCATGAACATAAAGATGACCCAGAAACTTAAAGACTGAGGCGGCGTAAGGACCCAGGTAAAAAGCCTCCACACCTGTCCTTTCATGACAAGCTGCGGCTCAAGGGTTATGTACTGAAAGATGTCTATCCTGGACTGCAGCAGCATAAGGATATACCCTATGGCATATCCTCCCAGAATGTAGATAATAAGATTATTTATGGCAAATCTGCCAAACTTTTTTTCCAATTTATTAATCATAGCCTTTACAATATACCATATTTCCCGCTTGTTTCAAACACGTTTATATCAACGCGCCTTTATTAAATTGATAAGAAAGAAAAAAAGGTGTATATTGATAAAGTTATGAATAAAGAATACAAACTGGGAATCGATATCGGCTCAACAACTGTAAAGGTGGCTATCCTTAACAGCGATGACAGTATTTTATACACAGACTACAAAAGACACTATGCCAATATTCAGGAGACTCTTGCCTCTCTGATTTCAGATGCAAGATCCGAACTTGAATCATTTAATTCCCAGAAATCAAATATCATCCTTCACCCTGTTATTACTGGCTCCGGCGGACTTACTCTTGCTAAGCATCTTGACATGCCGTTTGTCCAGGAGGTTGTGGCAGTTTCCACATCAATATCAAAATATGCTCCTTCTGCCGATGTTGCAATTGAGCTTGGCGGCGAGGATGCGAAGATCATATATATTACCGGCGGCCTTGAACAGCGTATGAACGGAATATGCGCCGGTGGTACCGGATCATTTATTGACCAGATGGCTGATCTTCTTCAGACCGATTCATCAGGTCTGAACGAGTATGCCAGGGATTATAAAACAATATATCCGATAGCAGCCCGCTGCGGAGTTTTTGCAAAAACAGATATCCAGCCGCTCATTAATGAAGGTGCAACGAGGGAGGATCTTTCCGCTTCTATATTCCAGGCTGTTGTAAATCAGACGATTTCCGGTCTTGCGTGCGGGAAGCCGATCCGCGGAAACGTTGCATTCCTCGGCGGCCCTCTTCATTTTCTTTCTGAACTGAGACAGGCTTTTATCAGAACACTTAAACTTGAAGGCGATGCGATAATCCACCCTGAAAATTCCCACCTTTTTGCAGCTATAGGCTCTGCCCTTAATTTCAACCCCGGTTACAGCATTAATATAAATGAGTTATATGATAAGCTTGAGCACGGGATCAAAATGGCAAATGAGATTTCCAGAATGGAGCCTCTTTTTTCATCGCAGGAAGAATACAGGGTATTTTCCGAACGCCATTCAAAAGCATCCATATATAAAGGGGACTTTTCCACATACCACGGAAATTGTTTCTTTGGAATTGATGCCGGATCCACAACAACAAAAATTGCTGTTATAGGCGACGATGGCACTCTTCTCTGGTCATACTATTCAAATAACAACGGCAGTCTTCTGGCAACAATGCAGAAAGCCATTGCTCTTCTGAAAGAAGAAATGCCTGAAGATGCACATATCGTTTATTCATGCTCAACCGGATACGGAGAGGCTCTGCTCAAATCTGCACTTATTCTCGATGAGGGAGAGGTTGAAACAGTTGCACATTACAATGCAGCAAGCTTCTTCATGCCTGATGTTGACTGCATTCTTGATATCGGCGGACAGGACATGAAATACATCCGCATTAAAAACGGTGCCATAGATAATGTGCTTTTAAATGAAGCATGTTCATCCGGATGCGGATCATTCATTGAAAACTTTGCTACCTCAATGAATATGTCAGTTCAGGATTTCGCAAAATCAGCTTTGTTTGCGAAAGAACCTACCGATCTGGGTACCCGCTGCACTGTTTTCATGAATTCAAATGTTAAACAGGCTCAGAAAGAAGGAGCTGATATATCTGACATCTCTGCCGGACTTTCTTATTCGGTCATTAAGAATGCCATATATAAAGTCATAAAGATTACTGATGCAAAAGAACTGGGACAGAAAATAGTTGTCCAGGGAGGCACTTTCTATAATGATGCAATTCTGCGTGCGTTTGAAAAAACTATCGGCGGTGAATGCATAAGGCCTGATATCGCCGGAATAATGGGTGCTTTCGGAGCAGCCCTTATTGCAAGAAAACGCTGGAAGGGACAGAATTCTTCAATGCTCTCTTTTGATGAGATCATCAGCCTTGAATTCAAGACAACCCTGACAAGATGCGGCGGCTGCACAAATAATTGTCTTCTTACTATCAATAATTTTTCCGGCGGAAGAAAATTTATCTCAGGAAACCGCTGTGAAAAAGGTCTCGGCCGTGAAAAGACAGATACGGATGTACCTAATCTTTTCAAATATAAACTTGAGCGTATATTCTCTTATGAACCGCTGAAACCTGAAAATGCGCCTCGCGGAATCATAGGCATTCCGAGAGTTCTCAACATGTATGAGAATTATCCTTTCTGGGCTGTATTTTTTAAGGAGCTGGGATACTCCGTTATGCTTTCACCCCTTTCGACAAGAAAGATATATGAGCTTGGAATAGAATCCATTCCTTCTGAATCAGAATGTTACCCGGCGAAATTATCACACGGGCATGTTCAGTGGCTCATCAATAACGGCGTAAAGAAAATCTTCTATCCTAGCATTGCTTATGAAAGAAATGAAACGCCGGATTCAAATAACCATTTCAACTGTCCGATGGTTATGTCCTATCCGGAAAACATTAAAAACAACGTTGAGGACATTCAGAAACTGGGCGTTGATTTCATCCATCCATTCTTTTCAATGAAGGATTACCGCATCTTTACAGAAGGACTGGTACGTTTCTTCGCAACTGTTGAATATGGTTTCTCCGCAACAGAGATTGTTTCTGCTTCAAGAAAAGCATGGGATGAGCTGCAGAGCGTACGCATTGATATCCAAAATAAAGGCGAGGAAATAATAAAATTCCTTAATGAAACGGGCCGTGAAGGAATTGTACTTGCAGGAAGGCCTTATCACATTGACCCTGAAATCAATCACGGCATACCTGAGCTTATCAATTCCTACGGAATTGCCGTACTCACCGAAGATTCGGTTTCACAGCTTGGTACTGTTGAGCGCCCGCTGATTGTACTTGATCAGTGGATGTATCATTCAAGGCTTTACAGAGCCGCAAATTATGTTAAAACGACTGAAAACCTTAACCTTGTTCAGCTCTTTTCATTCGGCTGCGGCCTTGATGCTGTCACAACAGACTGTGTTAATGACATACTCAGCAATTCCGGAAAAATATATACAGTACTCAAAATTGATGAGGTAAGCAATCTTGGCGCAGCAAGGATAAGAATACGTTCACTTCTTGCCGCATTAAAGGAAAAGCAGGAGCATTTCACAGAAAGAAAGATCGTATCTGCAGCGTATGAAAGAAAAGAATTCACCGCTGAGATGAAACCAAAGTATACAATACTTGCACCTCAGATGTCTCCGATACATTTTGAGATCATTCAGGAAGCATTCAATACCGAGGGATACAACTTTGAAATTTTAGGCAACGACAATAAGCACTCCATTGATGCCGGCCTGAAATATGTCAACAATGATGCCTGCTACCCTTCACTCATTGTTGTCGGACAGATGATGGATGCACTTACTAGCGGAAAATACGATCTTAACCGTACTGCTCTTCTTATAACCCAGACAGGCGGCGGGTGCAGAGCATCCAATTACATTGGTTTTATACGCAGAGCCCTTAACAAAGCCGGAATGGGACATATCCCTGTTATATCACTCAGCCTTGGCATGGAGAAAAATTCAGGCTTTAAGCTTTCCCTTTCGTTGGTCAGGAAAGGAATGTATGCTCTTGTCATCGGAGATGTTTTCATGAAGGTTCTTTATGCCACAAGACCTTATGAGGCCGAAAAAGGTGCTGCAAATGCCCTTTATGACAAGTGGCGGAAGATAGTTATTGAAGAAGTTAAGAAGCCTTCATTCGGCCGTTCTGTTACAAAAAAGCTTGTAAAGAATATCATTAAAGAGTTTGATGCCCTTCCGAGACTTAATGTACGTAAACCTCGTGTCGGCATCGTTGGCGAAATCCTTGTAAAATTCATGCCGGTTGCAAATAATTTTATTGTAGACCTGCTTGAAAAAGAAGGGGCTGAGGCTGTAATGCCCGATCTTATGGATTTCCTTATGTATTGCTTCTATAACAATCACTTTAAGGTTTCGCATTACAGTGCAGGCTTTATGACATCTGTTATTGCAACCGTTGGTATAAACTTTATGGAATACCTGCGTGCTCCTGCAAACAGGGCTCTTGCCAACAGCAAGCATTTTATCCCTACATCATCAATAGCGGATATGGCAAAAATGGCACGCGAGTACGTTTCTCTCGGAAATCAGTGCGGTGAAGGCTGGTTCCTGACCGGAGAGATGCTTGAGCTTATCAACACCGGTGTTCCTAATATTGTCTGCGTCCAGCCTTTTGGATGCCTGCCTAACCATGTAATGGGCAAGGGTGTCATTAAATCACTCCGGTCTTCACATAGGGATGCCAATATTGTTGCAATTGATTACGATCCGGGTGCAAGTGAGGTCAACCAGCTTAACAGAATTAAGCTTATGCTTTCACAGGCAAAAAAGAACCTGGATTCCCAGGCTCTTTCGCGTCGTAAACTTAAGAAAAATTAATCAATCTGCCAGTCTATCGGCTCAATATTATTTTTGATAAGAAATTCATTGCATTTTTTGAAATGTCCGCATCCGAAAAATCCTCTGTACGCTGAAAGCGGGCTTGGATGCGGCGCTTCAAGTACGAGATGTTTAGGATTATCAAGCATTGTCTTTTTTGCTCTGGCAGGAGCGCCCCACAAAAGATAAACAATAGGTCTGTCTTCTTTATTGAGTATCTTTATTGCCGCATCCGTAAATTCTTCCCAGCCGAAGCTTTTATGCGACATCGGGCTGTGGGCTCTTACAGTAAGAATCGAGTTCAGCATAAGAACGCCTTCATTAGCCCACTTTTCAAGAAAGCCGTGAGTCGGAATGCTGCACCCCAGCTCATCATGGATTTCCTGATATATATTTACGAGTGACGGCGGTATATCAACGCCTTTTTTTACAGAAAAGCAGAGCCCATGTGCCTGGCCTTCATTATGATATGGATCCTGACCGATTATTACAGCCTTCACCTTTGAAAGCGGTGTCAGATGAAAAGCATTGAAAATATCTTCCGAAGGCGGAAAAACCCGTTCTTTGCTATAGGCTGCCTTAACCTTTAAGTACAGATCTTTATAATATGGTTTTCCGAATTCCGGCTTTAACACTTCCAGCCAGTCATTACTTATCGCTGCCATTCTTATGCTCTCTCTTTACAATATGTCTGACTTTTTCCCTGAAACCTTCTGGATGTCCCTGAGACGTTTCAGGATGTTCAGCAGCTTCAAGCTCGATCCAGAAGTTCACGCCTCCCTCAGCATTTTCAACGCCGCAGGACTGACCAAGTGAATCGGCTACAGCCTTTACTATTGAAAGGCCCAGTCCCGAACCGCCGTATTCACGCGTTCTGGCTTTGTCTACTTTATAAAACTGCCCCCATATTTTACCTATCTCATCTTCCGGAATGTGGCTGCCGGAATTGTATACACTGACACGAACTTTCTTTTCATCAACATAATTGGCCGTTATGCGTATGATCCTGTTTTCGTCCATATGATTCAGGGCATTGTTAAGGTAGTTTACAAATGCGTCCTCAAACAGGAACTCATCCGACCAGACATATACCGGATTGGAGTTATCAAAGAATATGTTCGCCTTCTTTTCTTCAATAACTATATTCATTGTATTTAGAATACCGTCTATTACGCTTGCAACATTAAAGTGCTCAAGTGAAACCTCATTTTTGCCGTTTTCAAGCTGATTGAGGGTGGCAAGCTTCTTTATCATGAGGTTCATTTTCTCTGCTTCATCAATAATAACGCTGCAATAATAATCACGGTCCTCAGGGCTGTCTGTAATGCCCTCCTTTATGCCTTCTGCATAACCGGAAATAAGCGCGATAGGAGTCTTCAGTTCATGAGACACATCAGACATATATTTCTTACGTGCTTCTTCTATTTTCTCCTTATGCTTAAGCTCATTCCTTAAGTTAAGGTTTGTGGATTTCAGCTGAGAAACAGTTTTTTCCAGCTTATGAGCAATAGCAACCACATTTTCCGACAAAACTCCGATTTCGTCGTAACGTTTTCTTTTGGATTCGAATTTGCTGTCGTAAGCACCTTCATTTACCCTGACGGTAACTTCGGCCAGTCTCTTAAGAGGCTCGGTAAATGTTTTCAGAATAACTAAAAGAATAAATGAGAATATTACGAGAATAATGGCACATACTACAACATAGAATCCCA
>JAZUFV010000093.1:0-17318 GCA_045640845.1 Lachnospiraceae bacterium | reverse complement strand
TTTCGGGGCGGAAGAATTCAAAACACGCCTGAAGAATGCGGTAAACAGCTTCATTTTTGAGGCAAAGGTTCTGGGCAGGTCTTTTGACCTGGGAGACGCTGATGAGAAAACCCGTTTCGGCAATGAAATTGCAAGCAGGCTGAGTTATATCGCAGATGAACTTGAAAGGGATAATCATCTTCATTCTGTATGCAGCGAATTTAACCTGGATTATGATATAATGAATTCAAAGGTCAGAAAAATGGCCCTTGGACGTGATAATATAAAGCCTGCACCAAAGCGGGAAACATATAAAAACGTTAATGTATCTGAAACTGCTGTTTCAGGTTTTGATATGAATCAGAAAATGCTTTTATCTTATCTGGCCGGCGATATGTCATTTTATGATAAGATCTCGGCAGTGACCGGACCGGAAGATTTCGTTAATGAGCCATATAAGACGATAGCAGAATTACTGTTCAGCCAGCTGAAAAGCGGCCGGGTAAGTCATGCCGGCATAATCAGTTCATTTGAGGATGCTTCCGATCAGGAGACTGCAGCGGACATACTGAATTATGATTTCAGCGATGTGAGTGATGAGGATAAGAAAAGAATAATCAACGACTGCGTAATCAGGCTCAAAAAAAATCACATCGCGCAAAAAATCGCAGCAGAAACCGATATCGCAAAGATAATCGAACTGAAAAAACAGCAGGAAGAGTACGGAAAACTAAAGATATTCTGAGGTAACAGCTATGGAAGAAAATTTATCATTTGAAGAGTGCCTTGAAAAGCTTATCAAGGATGCTGAAAAAAAGAAAAATCTCATAGAATACAATGAGATAGAAAAGTATTTCCCGGGAATTGATCTGAGCGTGGATATGCTTGACAAAATCACGGATTATCTTTCCGATAAAGGAATTGATGTGCTCCATACAGAATTTACAGATGAAGATGAAAGTCTGCTGATGCTTGATATGGAAGATGATTTCACTCTTACGGATGAACTTGATGATGAAGAGTTTGAAGCCGATCTTGACCTTGATCTCAGCGATCTTGAGAACAACATCAACATTGAGGACCATGTAAGAATGTACCTCAAGGAAATCGGCAAGGTTCCGCTTCTTTCATCAGATGAAGAAGTTGAGCTTGCAATGCGCATGGAAGAAGGGGATGAAGAGGCAAAGTCAAAGCTTGCCGAAGCAAACCTCCGTCTTGTTGTAAGCATTGCAAAAAGATATGTAGGCCGTGGAATGCAGCTGCTTGATCTTATTCAGGAAGGCAACCTTGGCCTTATGAAAGCCGTTAAGAAATTTGATTACAAAAAGGGTTATAAATTCTCCACTTATGCAACATGGTGGATCCGTCAGGCCATAACAAGGGCCATTGCCGATCAGGCAAGGACAATCCGTATTCCGGTGCATATGGTTGAAACGATCAATAAGCTCCTGCGTGTTTCCCGTCAGCTTCTTCAGGAGCTCGGGCGTGAACCTACCAACGAAGAGATTGCGGAAAGAATGGATATTCCTGTATCAAGGGTACGCGAGATCATGAAAATATCCCAGGATCCTATTTCTCTTGAAACACCTATCGGTGAAGAGGAAGATTCCCATCTCGGTGATTTCATCAAAGATGATAACATCACATCTCCTGCTGATGCAGCCGCATTTGTGCTGCTGAAAGAACAGCTTAACGAGGTGCTCGGAACTTTGACAGACAGGGAGCAGGATGTTCTTAAGCTCAGATTCGGTCTTGAAGACGGACGCACAAGAACACTTGAAGAAGTCGGAAAAGAGTTCAATGTTACGAGGGAACGTATCAGACAGATCGAAGCAAAGGCATTAAGGAAACTGCGCCACCCAAGCAGAAGCAGAAAACTTAAGGACTTTCTTGATTAATTATTTTTAAACTGAAATGGTTCCTCTGAAAACAAGAGGAGCCATTTTTAATGTGATTAGGAGAGTGATTTGATGAATCTTTCAAATATGCCGGAAAATGCTCTTAAATGGCCGTTTCCGGTCGATTATGAAAAAGTAAACTATTTTGATGCTGATGTGCTGGTGATCGGAGCCGGAGCAGCCGGAAGCAGCGCAGCCATTGCCGCAGCCGAAAGAGGAGCAAAGGTGATCATCTGTGAAAAGGGAGCTTCTGTGAGAGCAGGAAACTGCGGAGCCGGGATCGATCACTGGACAGATGTTTCTGATGCACCGGGAAGCCTTACATCGGATGAAAAACTTGCTGCCGGAAAATTAAACGGTAATGCCAGATTTATCGGTGTCAAAGGACCCGCTCAGGTTAACAGGGATTATATTGCCTGCAAGGGAACCTGGAAGTCCCTTTTGAGACTTGAAGAGTTTGGACTTCCGGTAAGGGATGAAGACGGTGATTTTGAAACGTCTCCTACCAGGGATTCCGAAAGCGGACATCTTAAGGCTTATAATTATAATGCAGTTGAGGCAATCAAACTTCGGGGAGGCAACTTCCTCATACCTGTGCTGAACAAAAAAATGAGGAGTCTTGGGGTTACCGTGCTCGACAGGGTGATGATTACCACTCTGTTTAATGAAGACGGAAAACAGGGCAATAAGATTACAGGAGCAGCAGGCTTTTCAACCGAAACCGGGGAATTCTATGTTTTTAATGTAAAAGCTGTGATTCTTGCATCAGGTTACGTATGCGGAAACTGGATAAGCAGCACGGAAATTACGGGAAGCAGCTACAGGTGGGATCCGAACGACACGGGAGACGGGCAGACAATGGCATATCTGGCCGGAGCAAAAATGCATTCTTTCTGGAGCAACGGAGCTGCCGGAATGAGCCATCCTTTTGCATGGCCGAGGTTTGGTGTGGGCAGCAGCGGAAATACCTGGGCTGCATGTACAATAGTTGACAATAACGGAAAGGAAGTTCCGTGGGTTTATTCAGACGGAAGCAAAGCCGATTCTTATTGGGAGCGCGTCCGTGATGACGGCAAAGGCATTCCTCATATGCAGGGAAAACTTATGGAAGCTGTTAAAAACGGTGAATATGAGATGCCTTTCTGGGCTGATCTTTCTTCCATCCCTGAAAGGGAAAGACGCAGCATTTGGGGAATGATGGTCGGAAACGAGGGAAAAACCCGCTTCACATTATATGATTATTATACCAGAAGCGGTTTTAACCCTGAAAAACATATGCTTATGTGTCCTATTGACGCCAAAACAGGTGCAGGTCATATGCATGGAGAAAATGGTGCCGTACGGCCTTGGAGAAGCGAAAGAGGAGGCCAGGGAGAAGTTTTTCTCGACTGGGATCTTCAGACAAGTGTACCGGGACTCTTCGCTGCCGGCGCTGCTGCAGGGCTTGAGGGCAGTTCTTTTGCATGTTCATCAGGTGATTATGCCGGCGGCAGGGCATATGAATATGCAGCAAAAAGAGAACTTTCGCCGATTTCTGAGAGCCTTATTGAAAATGAAAGAAACAGGGTTTATGCGCCGGTAAAAAGAACGGGAAAACCTGAGGCATGCATAAGCTGGAAAGAACTTTGGAACGGAACAGCAAGAGTAATGCAGCAATGCTGCGGCGACTATATAAGCAAATCCACACTTGAACTCGGAATCAGGTGGATGGAAAGCATAAAGAATAATGAGGGCTTAATGACGTGGGCCGATAATCCGCATGAACTTGCCAGAGTTATGGAATGTGAAAACAGATTTTCTTCAGGGCTTTTATTTATGAATTCATGTCTTGAAATGCTGAAAGCAACGGAAAAAAATCCTGAACTTATTGCGAAACAGACTGAAGGCGAAACGCCTTACCTGAATAAATTCCTGCTGATCCGCCAGGAGGACGGAAAAATCCGTACCGAGATAAAAGAAGCTGACTATTATCTTAAAGGGGATAACCTTCCGACCTGTTCGGAAAACTATACAATGCATGCAGGAAAGGAGACAGAATAATATGAGCGAAGCATATCTTGTTCCTAATCACAGCGGACCGGCTGCTGCTGTATGCATTAATGAAGATTTATGCATCGGATGCAATAATTGCGCGAATATCTGCAGAATCCAGACGATTCTCCCTAACCCGGAAAAAAGGAAACCGCCGGTTGTTGCATATCCGGATGAGTGCTGGTACTGCGGATGCTGCGTTGAAGCCTGTCCTACAGGTGCGCTTGAGATGCGTCTTCCTATAAACCAGAGAGTAATGTTCAAGGACAAAGAAAACGGAGAAATATTCAGGATAGGGTCAGGAGATTCTCCGGGAAAAACGTTCTTCAAACCGCCATATGGCTATATTGAACATACAGAATTCGGAAAACTGTTTAAGGCTCTTGAGCAGAAAAACGACTGCAATGCCGATATTGTGATAGGAAAAGATGCAGGATTTAAAATCGGCAGGTTTTTCGGGGAGAAAGAAGAGAAGGACAATGCGGAAAAGCTGGTTGCTTTTCTTAAAAAAATCGGCTTTGACAATGTTTATACCGAGGGAAGTAATGATATACCGGAAAATGTACTTGCCGCTGCCGGCTGCACAGGAAAAACCGAGGCGGATAATATATTGGATATCGCCGCTCTTGCGGCTTTTATCAAGAGAGCATGTGTCAGCAATTTTACGGCAATGACAGTATGGAACAGCCTGTAAATTATCTGCCGGCCCTTATCACAACATAAGTTTTCTTTTTGTCGGATATTTCTTCATCAAAGTTGATGATGAAGCCGTGGTCTGAAAGAAAGCTTCTTACAAGATCAGCATCTCTGTGAGGAGAGAGAACGATTTCCTTTAGGGAATCAAGAACTTCCGGTTTTTGGGAAAGGATTCTGGTGATAAGTATCCCGCCCATTCCGGAGATGATAACGGTATCACATTCACCGGGTTTCAGTTTGTCAAAACCATCTGAGACCCGGCATTCTATTTTATCTGAAAGTCCGAAGCGCTCAGCATTCTGCCGCGCTTTTTCAAGGGAAGGAGCACTCATATCCATGGCTAATGCTCTGGGGCAGATTCCTTCCCTGACCAGGTATACAGGTACATAACCGTGGTCGGTACCGATGTCCGCCGCTATATTTCCCGGGGTTACTTTTTCTGCTATAAATTTAAGTCTTGATGAAATTCCCATGCGGTCATTATAACATACAGTTCATTGAAATTTCTTGAAAAAATGCCCCAAAAAAGTTATTATCTTTAGTTAAGAGTAAAGCAAATGGCTGCGCCGCCATGCGGTGAGGAAAGTCCGGGCTTCACAGGGCAGGATGCCGGATAACGTCCGGCGGGGGTGACCCCAGGACAAGTGCAACAGAAAGAATACCGCCTCTTTGAGGTAAGGGTGAAAAGGCAGTGTAAGAGACTACCGGTCTTCCGGTAACGGAAGATGCAATGTAAACTCCATCCGAAGCAAGACCAAGCAGAAGGCGCTTTAAGGGCTGCCCGTCTAGCCTTCAGGTAGGTCGCGTAGAGTTTGCCGGTAACGGTAAAACAAGATAGATGGCCATTCACGACAGAACCCGGCTTACAGCTTTACTCTTATTTGGAGGAATTATGGATAAGATTAGAATGGATGCCCCTATAGTTGAAATGGGCGGAGACGAAATGGCTGCAGTCCTTTGGAAACTTGTAAAGGACGAGCTGATCACGCCTTTTATTGATCTTAAGAGCGAGTATTTCGACCTTAGTCTAAAAAACAGGAATGCGACAGGTGATTCAGTCACCAGGGATGCTGCGGAAGCTGTTAAAAAATCCGGTGTGGGAGTAAAATGCGCAACGATTCCTGTTACACGTTCAAAAATTGAGGAGTATGATCTTAAATCCCCTCTGTCAGGAACAAGCGTAACAATTAAGGGAATCCTTGATGCAACTGTTTTCAGGACACCAATCGCAACCGGCGTGGTTTCACCTGCTGTAAAAAACTGGACATCGCCGATCACAATAGCAAGACATTCCTACGGAGATATGTATAATGCTGTTGAAATTGATGTTCCTTCAGAGGGAACCGCTTTTCTGTCATTTAAAGGCGAAGACGGTACTGAAATCGTAAAGAAAATAAACGATTTTGACGGAAAGGGTGTTTTAAGGGGACAGTTTAATACTGACGAATCTATCAGGAGCTTTGCGTACAGCTGTTTCAGTTATGCGCTTGAAACAAAAAAAGACCTGTGGTTTTCTGCAAAAGACAATATTTCAAAGAAATATGACATACGTTTTAAGAACATCTTTGAAGAAGTTTATGAAAAGAGTTTCAGGGAAAGGTTCGAAGCTGCAGGAATTAAGTACTGTTATTTTCTTATAGATGAAGCTGTATCAAAAGCTGTAAAGAGTCATGGCGGTTTTGTCTGGGCGCTTAAGAACTATGACGGAGATGTTCTTAATGATATGATAGCAGCCGCTTCAGGAGCCCTGTCTCTTGTATCATCCGTAATGGTCTCACCGGACGGCAATTTTGTTTATGAGACTGCGCACGGGACAATGCCGAGGCTTTTTGCCGCGTATAATAACGGTGAATCAACATCAGCCGATTCCATACAGACTGTATTTGCATGGACGGGAGCCCTGAGAAGAAGGGCACAGATGGACAAAAACGCTGAACTTTTTGCTTTTGCGGATAAAATGGAAATTGCTGTTATGAAAACACTTTCAGCCGGGTACATGACAGAAGATATCGCACAGGCCGCTGCCGTTAAAGATCCTACTGTATTGAGCACCGATGATTTTGTACTTGCAGTCAGAAAGTTTTTTGAAGACGGAAAAGATGAGTCAGGAGAAGCCATAGATATGGAGTTTTATGACAGTTTTCTTGACTGCCGCTCATATAAGAGAAAAATAGAAATTCTTAAGGCATCACGGGCAAAGCTGACAGATAAGATCATTACTGATTTTGCTGTTTCGCTTGATGTGGTGGTTGATGAAGGCGATATCGATATCAGATATGCCAGCCTTTTAAGCTGTCTCAACCAGATGGCAAAATTTGAAACAGAGGGACTTAGATAACATGAACGTTTTTTATAAAAGCACAAGAGGAAATAATGAAACAGTAACAGCATCACAGGCCATTCTTCAGGGCCTTGCACCTGACGGAGGTCTTTACGTTCCGGTTGAGTTTCCGGAAGTAAATATAGATTTAAACAGGATTTCCGAAATGGGTTACAAAGAGCTTGCTCTTAAGATTCTCCCTGCATTTCTTGGGGACTATACGCTTGATGAAGTCAGGGACTGCATAGATAAGGCCTACGACTCAAAGTTTGACACAGAGGAAATAGCACCTGTTGTAAAGGTGGGAGACCGCTATTTTATGGAGCTTTTCCATGGAGCAACCATAGCCTTTAAGGATATGGCTCTTTCAATCTTGCCGCACCTTCTTACATGTGCAGCAAAGAAGAACAATATCACAAATGAGATCGTTATCCTTACAGCTACAAGCGGTGATACCGGAAAGGCAGCTCTCGCAGGCTTTGCTGATGTTCCGGGGACAAGAATAATTGTTTTTTATCCGGACGGAGGCGTCAGCAACATCCAAAGGCTTCAGATGGTTACCCAGAAGGGGGATAACACGTGCGTTATCGGCGTCAAAGGAAATTTTGATGACTGTCAGAGCTGTGTAAAAAAGATGTTCAATGATAAAGAACTGGCAAAGACACTTTCAGATAACGGCTTTCAGTTTTCTTCAGCAAACTCGATCAACATCGGAAGACTGCTTCCGCAGGTTGTTTATTATTTCTGGGCTTATTCAAGACTGGTAAAGAACGGTACGGTAAAAGCCGGTGATAAGATAAACTTTGTTGTTCCTACAGGTAACTTCGGAAATATCCTTGCCGGATATTACGCAAAGATGATAGGTCTTCCTGTTGAAAAGTTCATCTGTGCTTCAAATGACAATAAAGTACTGTATGATTTCTTCAGCACAGGTACATATGATAAAAACCGTGAATTTATTCTTACAAGTTCACCTTCAATGGACATTCTCATTTCAAGCAACCTTGAGAGACTTATATATATGTCATGCGGAGAAGATGCAGCCGTAAACAGCTCATTAATGCAGGAACTTTCAAAGAACGGAAAATATACCGTTACGGAAGATATGATGCTTAAAATGGCTGATTTCATTCCTGAATACGCAACTGATGAGCAGTGCATCAGCGAAATAGCCAAAGTGTTTAATGAGGATGGATATGTTATTGATACTCACACGGCGGGTGCCGCATTTGCTTATGATACGTACCGTGAACAGACAGGTGATGATAAACCTACTGTCATAGTATCTACGGCAAGTCCGTTTAAGTTCCCTTATTCCGTTGTAAAGGCTATCGATCCTGAGCATGCAGATATGTTAAGCGATTACGACCTTATTTTCCGTGTGGATATGTTCCGCGGTAAAGCGGGCATTCCGAAAACAATCAAAGAGATACTTGCTTCGCCTATAAGACATAAAAAAGTGTGCGAACCTGAGCAGATGGAAACACTTATCAAAGAGTTTCTGGATATTGAAAAGTAGGACATGCTGAATGAACGGACTGGTTGAATGGATAACTAATCTTGTCGGTGCAGGCGACAGCATAATTGTCAGATATATAGTGGTATTTGTCATATCACTTTTTCCGATACTGGAGCTCAGGGGCGGACTTATTGCCGCAAAGCTCCTGATGCTGCCATATGTACCTTCACTGATAGTAAGTATTGTCGGGAATATCCTGCCTATACCTTTTATTCTTCTTTTCATCAAAAAGATATTTGAATGGTTAAAGAGATTTAAAACCTCAGGCAGGCTGGTAAACTGGCTTGAAACAAAGACTCTGAAAAAAAGAGATAAGATTGATAAATACGGATTCTGGGGACTGATACTTTTTGTAGGAATCCCGCTTCCCGGAACCGGAGGATGGACGGGAGCACTTCTGGCAAGTCTTCTCGGAATTCCGATAAAAAAATCTTCGCTGGCAATAGGCATAGGAATCTGCCTCAGTGCCGCGATCATGAGCATTATTACCTATTTCATTCCATGGCTGATATCAGTATTTGCCGGATGATCATTTTAAGGAGGTAAAATTATGGGTAAGTATTTTGGAACTGACGGCTTTCGCGGAAAAGCAGGTGAAAGCATTACTGCCGAGCAGGCTTTTAAAGTAGGACGATATATCGGCTGGTTTTACAGTCAGAATCATAAAAATGAGCGTGCGAAAATCCTCATCGGAAAAGATACAAGGCGTTCATCGTATATGTTTGAAAACGCCCTGGCAGCAGGCATTACTTCTTCAGGAGCTGATGCGTACCTTATGCATGTAACAACAACTCCTAGTGTCAGCCATATGACTGCAAATGAAGGATTCGACTGCGGCGTTATGGTTTCTGCAAGCCACAATGTTTATTCCGATAACGGAATAAAGATTGTAAACGGAGAAGGGGAGAAAATGGATGATACCCTTCTTGCAGGAATTGAGGAATATCTTGACAGTGCCGTTGATACAATTCCTTACTGTGTTGATGATAAGATCGGAAAGACCGAAGATTATTACTTCGGAAGAAATAAATATATCGGCCATCTTGTAGATTCCGCCATTAAATCTTTTGAAAATGCAAAGGTTGCCATCGACTGCTCAAACGGAAGTGCATGGATGATCGGCCGTGCTGTATTTGATGCCCTTGGAGCAAAAGTATATCCTATCAATAACCAGCCGGATGGAACAAATGTCAATTTAAACTGCGGTTCAACACATCTTGACAGTCTTAAAAAATATGTAGTTGAAAACAATATGGACGTAGGCTTTGCATTTGACGGTGATGCCGACAGATGCCTTGCAGTAGATGAAAACGGAAATGAAGTTAACGGTGACCAGATCATCTATCTCTGCGCAAGATATCTCAAAGATCACAATCAGCTGCCAAATGATACGGTTGTTGTAACTATTATGTCCAACCTTGGTCTTTTCAAGGCTCTTGATAAGATCGACATTAAGTATGAAAAGACAAAAGTAGGCGATAAGTACGTATACGAAAATATGAAGGCAAACGGACATGTTCTCGGCGGAGAGCAGAGCGGCCATATTATCTTCAGGCAGTATGCCCATACCGGTGACGGCATCCTTACAGCCATCATGGTAATGAATGTCATGATAAAAACTCAGCTTCCGCTTTCTCTTCTGGTTCAGAACTGCAAAATGTATCCGCAGGTTCTGAAAAATGTGGAAGTTGATGATAAAGAGAAAACCCTTGAAGACCCTGTTGTAAAGGCAGCCGTTGATAAGAGCACCGAAGAGCTTGGTGAGACAGGAAGGGTTCTTTTGAGGGCAAGCGGAACCGAGCCGGTTCTCAGGGTTATGAGTGAAGCCCTGACAGACAGTGATGCAGAAAAACAGGTTGACAGCATCATTGCTTCAATGGCGCAGTCCGGTCATCTTATCAGGATCAGGAAATAGCATGGAAAAAAGCAACTTTTTTGCAATTCTTTCAAGGATGAAATATGTGAACAGATGGGGACTTATGAGAAATCTTAAGGATGAGTCCCTTTCCGACCACACCATGGATGTCATTTTTATATCCCATGCCCTTGTTGTTATTGCAGATACATACTTTGGCAAAAATCTGGATGAAGGAAGGGTTGTACTTCTTTCTGCTTTTCATGATGCGCCGGAGATAATCACAGGAGACCTTCCTACACCTGTTAAATACTTTGATCCGGAGATTAAAAAGGCCTATGACCATGTTGAAGAGTCGGTAAAGAAAACTCTGATCGGCCAACTGCCGGATGAGATGCAGAAACAGTACTGTGCTATTCTTAATTCTGAAAAAGACGGCGATAAGGAACTTGAAAAGTATGTTAAAGCTGCAGACAAGCTTTCAGCACTGATCAAATGCATTGAAGAGGAAGAGAGCGGGAATAAGGATTTTATTGATGCAAAGGAGGCAACTCTTGAGTCCATCAGAAAGATGAATATGCCCGAGGTGGATTTCTTTCTTGAAAACTTTCTTCCCGGTTATTATCTGACTTTGGATAAACAGACAAAATATTGATAAAAATACTGTAAAGGCACCTGTTCACACAGGTGCCTTTTTATGTTAATATGTCTTTGCCCGGGGAGGTTCTGATATTTTGAACCTACATCACTTTAAACGGGAACCCAATATTTTATAGCGGATGACATGCCTCGCCTACGGGAACCTGGACTTCAGAAACTATAGTGCGGAAACCCACCTAGCTATTGCTAGGAGTCAAAATTCATTACCAAACCGGGTCTTATTTTGAGTCATCGTTCCTGTTATTGTTCAGGAACTTTTTTATTTTTTCAGACCGGATTTCTTTTGTTTCAAGCTTAGCTTCATATTTTTCGGCTTTGTTGGTTTTGCGTCTGTTGGCAAGTTTGTTAAACCATATATCCGCAAAAAAGTTGAATTCAGCACATACAAAAGTGATATACATGCCGAAATACAGCCACATCATAAGCAGTATGAACGAAGTAAGTGAGCCGTATGTATAAGTGAAGTTAGGAAAGTATTTAACGTATATAGATGCTGCCCATGAAAGTAATGTCCAGCCAAATGCCGCAAGAAGAGCGCCCGGAAACATGCGGAGAAATCTTTTCTTTCTTGCAGGAAAGACTGAGTAAATAAGCATGTTGACGAGCGTGATCACCGGAACGGTGATAAACCACCGCTTTGAGACGATAGCTTCAATGATATTCACAAAATTTCCGAGATATGGTTTGACGGCGTTAAAAATTGTTGAACCGAAGACCATAAGAACCATCAGAAAAACAAGCATCAGGAAAAGTACAAAGGTATACAGGCATGAAAGAAGCCTGATGATTATATAAGACCTTCTGTCGTTCACGTTAAAACATATGTTAATTCCCCTGACCAGGGCGAGAACTCCTTTCGATGCTGACCAAATGCAGGCAGCAGCAGATGTGATCACCAGTACGGTACCTGCATTTGTGTTGTATATTTCCTGAAAAATTCCGCTTATAAGCGGCGCAATTATGTCAGGAAGAACTGTATGAATCCTGCTGATCACCATTTCCTCCGTGAGAGGTGTGAACTGTACGACAGAAAGCAAAAGGATCAGAAAAGGGAAAATTGACAGAATAATAAAGAAGGCCGATGTTGCGGAGAAAGTATAAATCCTGTCGCGGCCTATCTTTCTGAAAAAACTCTTGATTGAAATATAAGCGTCCGTATACATATCAAGGAGATTATATTTTATATATATGTCAAAATCAAATTGTTTTATTTATTGATACTGCATAAACCATGTGATAAAATGCACTCTGTATGCAAGTGCCCACTTGTGTATTCAGATATTAAAGAGGTGAATGTAATGAAAGAAAAACTGGCGAGAATTAAAAGTGAAGCTTTGGAAAAGCTTCAGAGCGCCGATTCGATGGAAATCCTGAATGATCTGAAGGTTGCTTACCTTGGAAAGAAAGGTCAGCTTACTGAAGTCCTTAAGTCAATGAAGGATGTTGCACCGGAGGAGAGGCCTGCTGTCGGACAGATGGTCAACGATGCAAGAAAAGAAATCGAAGAAGCATTCGAAAAGACAAAAAATAATCTTGAAAGTGCCATACTCAGCGCAAAGCTTAAGAATGAGACTATCGATATCACACTTCCGGGAAAGAAAACAAAACTTGGTCACCAGCATCCTGCTAACCTTGTTCTTAAAGAAGTTGAAGATATATTTATCGGTATGGGATATCAGGTCGTATCAGGACCTGAAGTCGAATATGACCACTATAATTTTGAGGCTCTGAATATACCTGCAAACCATCCTGCAAAGGATGAGCAGGATACATTCTATATCAACAGTGAGATACTGTTAAGGACACAGACATCATCCTGTCAGATCCATGAAATGGAAAAAGGAATTCTTCCTATCCGCATGATCGCACCGGGAAGGGTTTTCCGTTCTGATAATATCGATGCCACACATTCACCTTGCTTTCATCAGATAGAAGGTCTTGTTGTTGATAAGGGTATCACATTTGCAGACCTCAAGGGAACGCTTAATGAATTCTGCAGAAAGTTCTTCGGTGAGGATGTTAAGACCAAATTCAGGCCGCATCATTTTCCGTTCACAGAACCGTCTGCAGAGGTTGATGTGAGCTGCTTCAAATGCGGCGGAAAGGGATGCCGTTTCTGCAAAGGCGAGGGCTGGATTGAAATCCTCGGCTGCGGACAGGTCCATCCGCATGTTCTTGAGATGGTGGGAATTGATACCAACGAGTATACCGGATTTGCTTTTGGCGTTGGTCTTGAAAGGCTGACACTTCTCAAATATGAAATTGATGATTTAAGACTTTTATATGAGAACGACTATCGTTTCTTAAAACAGTTCTGAAGAAAGGGGAGAATAAATGAACGCTTCATTATCATGGATAAAAGCTTATGTACCGGATCTTGATGTTTCTTATCAGGAATTCAGGGATGCAATGACTCTCTCCGGAACAAAGGTTGAAAATTTTACTGCATTCGATGCAGATCTTGAAAATATCGTTATCGGACAGATTGAAAAAATCGAAAAGCATCCTGATGCTGACAAACTTCTTATCTGTCAGGTAAATGTAGGAACTGAAACAATACAGATCGTTACCGGCGCCGCCAATATATTTGAAGGTGCAAAAGTACCTGTTGTACTTGTCGGAGGAAAGGTTGCCGGAGGACATGACGGAGAGCTTACACCGGGCGGCATTGTTATCAAGGCCGGAAAACTGCGCGGAATTGAATCCTTCGGAATGATGTGTGCAATTTCCGAACTGGGTTCAACAACTGATATGTATCCGGATGCTGCTGAAGACGGAATCTATATCCTTCCTGATGATGCAGAGGTTGGAACGGATGCAATAGAATACCTGGGACTTCACGATGCAAACTATGAGTTTGAGATCACATCAAACAGGGTGGACTGCTACAGCGTTCTCGGGATTGCAAGAGAGGCTGCAGCAACTTTCAGACTTCCTTTCAATAATGTTCATCCTGAGATCAGAAAAACCGAGGGTGATATCAACGATTACCTTAAAGTTGAAGTAAAGGATACAGATCTTTGCAAACGTTATGTTGCAAAGATGGTAAAAAACATCCGCATAGCTCCGTCACCGAGATGGCTCCGCCAGAGGCTTGCAAGCAACGGCATCCGTCCTATCAACAACGTTGTTGATATTACTAACTACGTAATGGAAGAGTTCGGCCAGCCGATGCACGCTTTTGATTATGATACGATCAGCGGAAGCAAGATTGTTGTACAGCGTGCAAACGACGGTGATACTTTTGTTACACTTGACGGACAGGAAAGAAAACTTGATAAAGATATCCTCATGATCTGTGATGCAGAAAAACCTATCGGCATTGCCGGCATTATGGGTGGTGAGAATTCAAAGATCACTGATGATGTAAAGACACTCGTTTTTGAAAGTGCAACTTTTGACGGAACAAATAACCGTCTTTCGGCAAAAAGACTCGGCCTGCGTACAGATGCTTCCGGCAAGTATGAGAAGGGTCTTGATCCTGAAAATGCAATGGATGCCATCAACCGCGCCTGCCAGCTTATAGAGATGCTGGATGCCGGTGACGTTGTCGGCGGAGAAATTGATATTTATCCGGTTAAAAATACTCCTAAACAGATTGAATTTGATCCGGAGCGCATTAATGCATACCTTGGTACAGACGTATCAAAAGAGCAGATGCTTGAATACTTTAAGGCTCTCGAAATCACTTATGATGAAAAGAGCGAACTTCTTACTGTTCCTACATTCCGCCAGGATCTCCTTCGCGGTGCTGATATTGCTGAAGAGGTTGCACGTTTCTTCGGATATAACAATATTCCTGCAACACTTCCGGGAAGCGCAGAAGCATTCGGAGGTCTTTCACCTGAATATAAGGTTCAGGCTGATGTGCGTTCATGCATGATTTCCGAAGGATATTCAGAGTCCATGACTTTCTCATTTGAAAGCCCTAAGGTATTTGATAAACTTCTCATTCCTGAGGATAACAGCCTCAGGACATGTATAAACATTATGAATCCGCTCGGGGAAGATTACAGCATTATGAGGACAAGTCTTATGAACGGGTTCCTTACATCGCTGGGCCTCAATTACAGCAGACGTATCAAGGAAGTAATGCTGTTTGAACTTGCAAACGTGTATCTTCCGAAGAGCCTTCCGCTCACCGAGCTGCCGGACGAGAGAATGACGCTTGCATTTGGTTTTTACGGTGATGGCGATTTTTACGACCTTAAAGGGTCACTTGAGCAGCTCTTTGACTGCCTCGGAATTAAGGGCCTCCGTGAATATGTGAATGCCGATCCTAAGCCTTTCCTTCATCCGGGAAGACAGGCACAGGTTCTTGTAAACAAAAAGGAAACAGCCTTTATCGGAGAAGTACATCCGGTTGTCTCAAAGAATTACGGCATTAATGCCAGAGTATACGTGGGCTGCGTTGATATCAGCGGACTTTACGGAAGTGCAAATCCGTTAAAGAAATTTAAGGAAATTCCTAAGTATCCGGCAGTTACCAGAGATCTCAGCCTCCTTATGAAGAGTGAGATACCTGCGGGTGATGTTAAGGCTGTTATAAGGAAATGCGGCGGCAGGCTTCTTGAAAGCCTTGAGCTGTTTGACGTATATCAGGGAGAACGCATTGAAGCCGGCTTCAAGAGCCTTGCTTACTCGCTTGGTTTCAGGGCATCAGACCACACTCTTACGGATGATGAGATAAGCCCTGTAATGGACAAGATCATAGCTAAGCTCAGGGAAAAAGATATAGACTTGAGAGCCTGAAATATGATAAAATTTATAAGATTATAAACCCGGTAAAACCGGAAGATGATTGATTTCATCAGAAAGTGGAAACAAATGAAAAAGAAGACAAAAAGCATTATCTGTTTTATTGCTGCAATCGTTGTGATTCTTCTTACACTCTTTATTGCAGTTGTCGGTTTCGGCAGCAAGAAGATCGGTTCAGCAAACAACATTACCCTCGGTCTTGACTTAAGGGGTGGTGTAAGTGTTACTTATCAGGTAAAGGATGAAAGCTTCACTCAGGCTGATCTTGATGATACCATCTATAAACTTCAGCTCCGTGTTGCCGAGTACAGTTCAGATGCAACTGTATATCAGGAAGGTACAAACAGAATCACTGTTGAGATTCCGGGCGTATATGATACAGAAACTGTTATTGAAGAGCTCGGCCGACCGGGTTCACTTCAGTTTACAACATTCGGCACTGATGAAAACGGTAATATCGATACAGAGAATGCTACCGTCTGGGTAACGGGTGCTGATGTTGCTTCTGCACAGGCAGGTTCTCAGCAGAATCAGAAAACAGGAGCTACCGAATATGTGGTACAGCTGACTCTTAATGAGCAGGGTACTGCTAATTTCTCTGTTGCAACAGAGCAGTTCCTCAATAAAGTGATCTATATCATTTATGATGGTGAGATTGTTAGCTCGCCTGTTGTTGAGTCCGTTATTACAAACGGAAACTGCGTGATAAACGGTATGGGTTCATATGAGGAGGCAGCAACTCTTGCATCAACGATCCGTATCGGTTCACTGAGCCTTGAACTTGAAGAAATCACATCAAAAGTTGTTTCTGCAAAACTCGGCGATAATGCAATCTCCACATCACTTATTGCCGGAATGATCGGTCTACTTCTGATCGTTATCTTTATGATCATTTATTACAGAGTTCCGGGTATTGCTGCTGCCATCGCAATGATTTTCTACGCAGGAGCTTTCCTTGTTCTTCTGAATGCATTTAATCTTACACTTACTGTTTCAGGTATAGCAGGTATCATACTTTCCATTGGTATGGCTGTTGACGGCAACGTTATCATCAATGCCCGTATCAAAGAGGAGCTTCTTGCAGGCAACGGTCCTGAAATTGCAATAAAGAACGGTTTCAAGAAGTCAACTTCGGCTATTCTTGACGGAAATATCACAACACTTATTGTTGCCATCGTACTTCTTATATTCGGTTCCGGTTCAATCCAGGGATTCGGAATGACACTGGCAATCGGTATTGTTCTCAGTGTTATCACATCTCTCATTGTTTCAAGAGTACTTGTAACAAGCTTCTACGGAATGGGAATCACCTCTGCAAAGGCTTATGCAAGTCTTAAGGAAGGCACAAAGAAAGTATTCGATTTTGTCGGTAAAAGAATCATATGGTTCGTCGTTGCCATTGCATGTATTGTTATCGGTGTTGTGTTCGTCTTTATCAACTCGGCATCAGGCAAGGGTGCATTAAATTTCAGTATTGAATTTGTAGGCGGTGTTTCAACACAGGTTGATTTTGATAAAGATTATTCAATTGATGATTTTAATGATCAAATTAAGAAAGATATCGCAAATGTTATCGGTTCAAACGATATCGAAGGACAAAAG